>JAPUKG010000388.1 GCA_027295775.1 Pseudomonadota bacterium | reverse complement strand
CGAGCTGCCGCGGAGCTAGGAGGCCGACTCAAGAGTCGGCCGACGCGCAGTGAGGCCACCCGAGGCCTTGCCTCGGGTGAGCCGAACGAAGCGGGCGCCCGCCGGACTAGCCGCCGGACCGTGGTCGAGCTCGTCGGCCCGGCCGGCACCGATCACGGGGCTCAATCCTCGCCGAGATAGCCGAGGCGCCGGAGGGCCTCGCGCTGCTCTTCATCCAGCTCGACCGAGCGGACCGGGCCCTCCGGGCCCCGGATCCGAGCCAGCCGCTGCTCCAGAACGGGTACCAGGGCGCGGACCCGCGCGGGTTCGTCGGCGGCCAGATCGCGCTGCTCCTTCGGATCGGCCCTGAGGTCGTAGAGCTCGTAGCGCCCGGTGGGATCGTCGCGGATCAGCTTGAAGCGCGCGCCGATCAGCGCCTTCTTGAAGGCGTTCCGGACGGTCTGGGCGGGCCCGCCGGTCTCGAAGTCCACCTCGCCCAGAACCTGCGCATCCGGATCTTCCTGGCCGCCCGCGGCCAGAGCGGCGAGGGACTCCGCCTGCAGGGAATCATCGGGCGCCTCGAGACCGAGCCAGTCCAGGATGGTGGGCGTCAGGGCCACGGTCGACACGGGCTGCGCCACCACGTGACCCGGGCGCACCCGCCCCGGCGCGCGCACGATCAGCGGGACGCGCAGGAGCTCCTCGTAGAGCGTGCGCGTGTGGCCGAGCCAACCGCGCTCCAGGATCTCCTCTCCGTGATCCGCCGTGATCACCAGGATCAGGTTCTGCTGCGCGACGCCGAGCGCCTCCAGTCCCTCCATCAAGCGCCCGAACGTGGCGTCGGTGACGCGGATCTCCTCGTCGTAGCGCGCGCGCAGGAACTCGATCTCCTCGGCGCTCGCGTCGCGACCGATCCGGCGCAGCTCGTGGATCCCCTCGCTTCCGTCCAGGCGTCCGGCCCGCTCGGGCGAGAACCCCACCTTTGGGTGGTGGCGATAGATGTAGTGGGGATCGAAGTAGTGAACGAACAGAAAGAAGGGACGGCCGCTCCGGATCGCCTCCCGCGCGAAGGCCAGGGCCCGGTCGGTCACCTGCAACGAGGTGAAGGCTTCCCCCCCGCGGATCTGGCTCTCGTCCCAGTGATCGAAGCCCCGGTCGAACCCGTAGACCGAGCTGACGTTGCTGCCGCTGACCACGCCGAGGGTCGCATAGCCCTCCGCGCTCAGGATCTCCGCGAGCGTGGTCGCCTCGTCGGAGATCCGCGCCGGCACGGACGTCGCGCCGTGGGTGCTGGGGTAGAGGCCGGTCAGGATCGAGGCCGCCGCCGGCTTGGTCCACGGCGCAGGCGAGTAAGCGCGCTCGAAGCGAACGCCGCTGTTGGCGACCAGGTCGATGTTGGGGGTCGTGGGACGGTCGGCGCCGTAGGCGCCCACCCGGTCGAAGCGCAGGGTGTCGACGAGCACCAACAGGACGTGGGGCCGCGTTTCTTTGCCGTCGGGATCGGTGCCGCACGCGCTGCCGAGTCCCAGCAAGAGGACGCACAGCGCGACCCGCATCCAGACCATGGATGCAGTCTACTCGAGGGAGCGGTGGTCGTCGCTCTCAGCGCGTCGGACGCGGGTCGATCCTCGCCGGGAAGCGAAACGCCAGCCCCAGGTTCTCGAGGAGGTCGTGGCGGTTGTAGATCTTGCGCTCGACGATCTCGATGCTCTCCAGGTTGCGGGCGATCCATCGCGGTGCGCGCTGCTCCACCACCGCGCTGCGGTACATGCCCCGTCCGGGCCGATCGCCCGCCCTCCGCTGTAGCTCCGCTAGCTGTTGCGCAAGGGGACGCAGCCCCCGCTTGTGGGCGGGGCGGTCCGACTTCATGTTGGTGCGGGCGAGGATCGCGTCCGTGAGTCCCAGCGAGTGAACCGCCCGGTGGTCGATCCTGCGATAGAGGAGCATGCAATTCCCGTGCGCGAGAACGTCCCGGTAGGGTGCCTCCACTCCCTCGGACAGCCGATTCGCGTACTCGTGCTTCTGCTCGATCCCGCTACGGAGGCGCCAGCCGCGGAATCCGATTTCGTCGAGACGTCGTCCGTCCGGGCCTCGCCGATATCGGTGGAAGGCGGCGTCCGCGATCTTGTTCACCTGGCCCACCGACGCGAGCTGGAGGGTGGGGTGCCCCGAGAGCTGCACGGGATACCGCGTGAAGGTCACCGCGGCGGCCACCGCGGCGATGGAGACCGCCCAGGCCGTCGGTCGCGGAAGCGCGAAGCGGGCCAACCCGTGCTCCACAAGCCCGGCGGTCGCGCACAGGGCCAGACAGAAGGGGAAGGCCATGTAGCGGTAGTGAATCGGGCTCCCGCCGATCGAGACGACGTAGGCCGCGACGCCGGCGGCCATGGCGAGCATGACGAGCCGCTCGGCGATCTGGAGCTCCGCTCCCCTGCGGACCGCGCAGACTGCAGCCAACAGGGCGGCGGCGGCCAGGATCCATCCCAGGCCGTACGGCCCGGCCGTGTCCAGCAGATACACGAGCCCCTGGCCGAAGTCGGCCTCGTTCTTCAGGTAGAAGGTGTTGGGGAGGAGATCCGCGTAGGTTCGGATGCGGAAGACCAGCCAGGCGCCATTGATCGCGACCCCCGCGATTGCGAGTCCGAGGGGGAAGCGACGTTCGCGCAGCCAGAGCCAGCCGAAGGCGAGCGCGGCGGGGATCGCGAGCTCGTGGCGCAGGAGCGGAGACACGGCGACCATCCACTGGAGCGACCGGGAGCTCGGCCTGAGGACGAAGAGCGCGTAGAGAACGGCGGCGAGCTGAACCAACGGCGTCTCGAGCCCTGACGTGAAGTAGCAGAGGACCGCGTAGTTGAAGGCGAGCAGGCAGATCGGCAGGTCGACGATGGACCCGCGCGGCGACATGCGCCGGTTGAGAACGACCACGGACAGCCAGAAGAGAGCCAGGACCAGCAAGCCCAGCGCCCGGGTCGCGATCCAGAAGTCGGCGCCGGTGCTGCGCACGAGGACCAGCAGGAGCATCCAGAGCGGGCTGCTGAAGCCCTCCACGAACTCGCCGGCGTTGTATACCAGGCCGTGGCCGAGGTAGACGGCGTTGTCCGCGTAGCGGAAGTAGATGAACGCGTCGTCGTGCAGGAAGGCGTAGTGGATGGTCAGGAAGGCGCCGCCGGCCAGGCAGAGCCATTCGACCCAGGTGGGCCGGCCCAGCCGGCTGAGAACCTGCATGGTCAGGCACGGCCTCCTTCGCGCGGTCATCATACCTCGGCCGTCCCGGAGCTCGATCGCCGGCTTGAACTTCTCCTCCGCAGTGGGCATTCTGTAAACCGGGAACCCCGCGGTGGGACCGCCGGGACGCGGGAGCTCTAGACGGGTGAAAACGCCGCTTCTCGGCGCCGTGGCGATCCTCCTCGGCTTCTTCTTCACCCTCTACCACGGCGGATCGGCGTCGACGATCCGCATCCACGACAACCTCGACGGCTACCTGCCCACCGTCGCCGTCCTCGCCCAGAGCGACCTGCTCTTCGCCGCGTCCGACGTCACCTTCGAGCCCTTGCTGGGCGGCGTCCCGCGCGGCGCGCTGCCGAGCGAGACCCAGATTCCGGTGCTCCTCTACCGCTACCTCGAGCCGAGCACCGCCTTCATCGCCAATGCTCTGCTGCTGCGGGTGGTGGCACTGCTGGGCATGGCCGCACTGCTCCGGCGTCACCTGATGAGGGCGAGTCCTCCCGCGCTGGTCTGCGGCGTCGCGCTCTGCTTCAGCTGGCTGCCGGTCTGGGAAGGCGGCAGTCTGTGCATCGCCGGGCAGCCGCTGCTTGCCTACGCCGTGCTGAATCTGCGGGAACGTCCCGCGCCGCGCCACAGCTGGCTCCTGCTCGCGCTCTTTCCGTTCTTCTCCAGCCTGATCCTGGTGGGATTCGCGCTGGTCCCGCTGGTGGCGCTGTTCTTCGTCTGGACCTGCTGGCGCGAGCGGCGGCTTCACGTACCCCTCTTGCTCGGCTTGCTGCTCCTGGCCGTCGGCTACGCCCTGTCGGAGTACCGGCTGCTTGGACAGATCTTCGAGACCTCCGACTTCGTCTCGCACCGCACCGAGTTCGCCATCCGGCACCAGCGGAGCCTGCCGGAGGCCCTCTCCCGCGCGTGGGACGCGTTCGTCCACAGCGGGGAGCCGTGGATCTTCCCTGCGGCGAGCCTCCACGTCCCCTTCGTCGTGCTCGCGGCGGGACTCGCACTGCTCACTGCGCGGCCACTCCGCAGCGGCGAGGCCCGCCAGATCGGGATGCTGATCGCCGCCTGCGTCGTGACGTCGCTGTTCGTGGGGCTCTACGACTGGACCGAGACGGGGCGCGTGCTCGACTCGCTCCCACTCGGAGCTCTCCGCAGCGCCCATCTCGGGCGTGTCAGCTGGCTGAGCCCCTTCCTGTGGAGTCTCGTCTTCGCCCTGTCGCTCGCGTCCATCGTGCGCTGGCGCTTCGGCGCCCTTGCGGCGGGCGCGCTCGTCGTCGCACAGCTCGGCTACTGCTTCCAGACCCAGCTCGACATCCACGATTATCAGCGTGTGAGCTTCGAGGAGTTCTTCTCGCCGGCGCTGTTCTCGGAGATCCAGAATCACATCGGCAGGCCCCTGCCCGACTACCGCGTTGTCAGCCTGGGGCTGTACCCGTCGATTCCGTTCTTCAACGGCTTCTACACCGTGGACGGCTACGCGAGCAGCTATCCCCTCGCCCACAAGCAGGCCTTCCGCAAGGTAATCGGAAGAGAGCTCGCCAAGAGGCCGCGCCTCGCGAATCTCTACGACAGCTGGGGATCCAACTGCTTCCTGTACTCGAGCGAGATCGGAGGCAAGGCCCGTTTTCGCAAGATCCTCCTGGGGCAGCGAAAGCCGATCCAGAACCTCGACATCGACACGCGCGCGCTGAAGGGGCTCGGCGCCGACTACATCCTGAGCGCGGTGCGCATCGCCAACCACCGCGCCCTCGGTCTCGAGCTGCGGGGTGTCTTCAGGCGCGACGACTCGCCCTGGTGGATCCACTTGTACGAAATCGGCACCACCACCAACTAGCCCCGATCCACGAAGATCGGCGACGACCAGGCGCGCTCCTCGATGATGCCCAGACAGTCGTCGTCGAAGTCGGTGCGGAAGTCGCCGTAACAGGGCTCTGTGGAGACGGGATTGCCGTCGGCGTCGAACTTTGTGCGCAGGGTGTCCGCGTTGATCGCCGGCGTCTGCTGTTGGATGGCGCGCACGTAGTAGACCGCGTCCCGCCCCGAAGCGGCGAACTCCTCGTCTTCGAAGCGAACCGTGCAGCCGGCCGGATTGGCCGGACACTCGAAGCGCCGCCAGGGATCCTCCACCAGGTCGTCCAGCGGCTCGCCGGGCCAACTCTGGGGCCGGACGCGGATCACCTCGATGGCCACGATGGGATGGCGCGTCTCGCCGGGGTGGTAGCACTGTCCGCGGCACAGGAACTCGAGCCGCTCGGGCGACAGGGCCGCCTGACTCTCCTCGGAGCAGCCGTCCTTCTGGATGAAGGAGCCCGCCGCACGCACCTCGAAGCGAGGTGCCTCGTTCAGTGTGACCTCGCTGCCCATGGGCAGTGCGCCCGCCGGCCCGTTCAGAAGGTCGAACCAGAGCAGGATGCGCGGACCGCTGGTGCCGTACACCTCGCCGCGTTGGAGCGCGTCCCAGACCGCGTGGCGGCTGCGCCCCTCGGCGTGGATGGCGGAGAGGCCGCCGGGGTAGAGGAAGCTCGCCACCCGCTCGGTGTCGGCGCCGCCGATCCCGAAGGGGCCCGGCTCGACTCGATGCGGCATGCCCGGGTCGACCTCGCCGCGCTGGCGTTCCTGGGCCCAGCGCACGAGCCGGTCCCAGAATTGGGAGCGCGGCCCGGTGGCCTCGGTCATCAGGCGCCGCGCGTACTGCTTGTAGCCGGTGCCCGGGCGCGACGTGTGGTTGTCGCTGGAGGCGATGAAGCTCCAGCGGAAGCGCAGGGGTTCGCCGTCCTCGTCACGCTCGTCGAAGTTGGAGATCGCCAGGCTGTACTGGCTGGACGCGGCGGGGCGGTAGCCCAGGGCGGGCTTGAAGCAGTCGCGGCACTGGCCGCAGTCGAGCCAGTCCTCGGCGCGCGTGTCCGGGAAGACCATGTGGGGCGCGGTGCTCGCCTCGAGGGCGTAGCTCCTGGCCTGCTGCACCAGTGCGTCGCACTCCTCGGCGGGGCGGTCGCCGCAGCGGTCGCGCATGATCTCACCGGCGCGCCAGCAGCAGGGCAGATAGTCCGGCGTGGGGGCGGGGCAGACGGCCTCGCCGTCGGGCCCCATCTCGACTGCGCGCCAGGGGCGGTACTCCTCCGAGTTGCCGTGGCCCGACATGATCTCGATGATCGACTGGACGTCGGGATCGTTTTGGGCGCCCGTGAGCTGCTTGTCGAAGGAGGTGCCGGGCGGCGAGTACAGGCCCCAGGTGTTTCCGTGGGGAATCACCAGAACCGGGAAGCCCCATTGGGCCAGCTTCTCGAACAGCGCGCCGGGGTCGGGGGCGTTCTCCCGGCAGTCCAGCGGGAGCTCGCGGGTGTCGACACCCTTTGGGCAGGCAGTGGGTTCGGCGAGACGTCTCAGGTACCACTCGAAGTCTGCGTAGTCCCGCCAGCCGAGCGGATCCAGCAGCCGCAGCCAGCGCAGTCCCGCGGCGCCCAGTCGCTCCCCGGCGTCGGCGGGGTTGGCCATCTGCTCGTCCGACAGCGAGTTGATGACCCGTGCCGGGAGCTCGTCCTCCTCGAGGCCGGGGAAGATCACGTTCTTGTGGCCCCAGTGGTCGTCCGGCGTGGTGCCCACCTGGGTCCACTCGAAGCCCGCGAGCGCCACGATGTCCGGATCGGACTGGTTGCCCGCCCGTGCCTGGCACTGGCGGAGACTCTCCTTCTCCCACGCCCAGTGCTTCGGCGTGATGCCCATGGCGTGATCCGTCAACGAGAAGAAGTCGAGGGAGGAGCAGTAGCGCGCGAAGTCGCAGGCGTCGGCCGGGGGATGAGCGCCTTCCCCGGCCAACACCGGCAGCGAGAAGAGAAAGGCGTCGAGGGAGAAGCTCGAGTGGACGTGGAGATCGCCGAACAGGATGCGCTTGGCCGGCAGGGCCCGCGGCTCCGAGGTGAGAGCGTCCACGGCCCGGACGCCCTTCGACTGCGCGCGGGCGGTCGCCTCGACGGCCGCGCGCTCTCGGCGGTCTCCCTCGATCACGCCTGCGTCCCGGTCCCCTCCGCTGCAGGACAGGAAGACGGCGGCGGCGGCGGCGAGCCGTGCGATGCGCGGCATGATCCCTCCTCGGCAGCGAACCAGTGTACGATAGTCGTCCATGGCAGAGCTGAACGGCGGACAGATCACTGCGCGGCAGCTTCGGGCGGCCGGGGTGGACACGATCTTCGGCGTGGTCGCCGGTCCCATGATCGAGCTCTTCGCGGGCGCCCAGGAGGAGGGGATCCGCGTAGTCGGCTGCCGCCACGAGGAGTCCGCGGCCTTCATGGCGTCGGCCTGGGGCTACGTGCGGCGCATGCCCGGGGTGGTGGTGGCGGGCTCGGGCCCGGGCATGACCAACACCGTGACCTCGATGTACGTGGCCACCGCGAGCGCCATGCCGCTGGTCGTTCTCGGCGGCTCGACGCCCGGGGCCGCACGCGGGCTCGGCGGCTTTCAGGAGGCGGATCAGCTCGCCTTCGCGCGGCCGGCCTGCAAGTGGACCGAGCAGGTCGACAGCACCGAGCGGATCGGGGAGCTGCTGCACCTGGCCATGGGCTACGCGGTGAGCGGTCGCCCCGGCGCGGTCTACCTCGACTACCCGGGCCACCTGGTGGCAACCCGCGTGCCCGAGGAGAAGGTGCGGCTGCGGCGCACCTCGCCCGAGATCACGCGCCCTCATCCCGATCCCGCGGCCATCGAGCGGGTGGCGGACCTGCTGGCCGAGGCGGAGCGCCCCGTGGTGATCGTGGGCAAGGGCGCCGCCTGGGCCGACGCCGGCGACGCGCTGACGCAGCTCGTCGATCTCGGCATCCCGTACCTCACGTCGCCCATGGGTCGGGGCGTCATCCCCGACGACAACCCCCACTTCGTGAACGCCGCCCGCTCGGCTGCGCTCGCCGGCGCCGACGCGGTCCTGATGGTGGGCGGCCGCTTCAACTGGATCTTCCAGTTCGGGCGCCCGCCGCGCTACCGCGAAGGGGTGCGCATCGCCCAGATCGACGTGCAGGCGGAGGAGATGTACAGCGCCTCGGAAATCGAGCTGGGCATCGTGGCCGATGCCGCGGTCGCCGTGGAGCAGCTCTGCGAGGCGCTCGCGGGACGGGTGCTCGCGAGCGCCGACGGCCACTGGCTGGCCGAGCTGCGCAGACAGCGTGAGGCCAACGAGGAGCCGCTGGCGGGGCCGATGGGCGCCGACGCGGTTCCGATCAACCCCTACCGCCTGGTGCGGGAGATCCGCGACGCCTTGCCCCGGGACGCCTCGATCTCGGTGGACGGCGAGACCATCATGGGCATCAGCCGGGTCGTGCTCCCGAGCTACCGGGCGCGCTCGCGGCTCAACTCGGGCACCACCGGCTGCATGGGCACGGGCGTTCCGTACGCGATCGGCGCGCATCTGGCGCGGCCCGAGTCGCCGTCGGTGGCGGTGCTGGGCGACTACGCCTTCGGCGCGGCGGCCATGGAGATCGAGACCGCGGCACGCATCGGCGCCAGGGTGGTATTCGTCGTGGCCAACAACCAGGGCATCGCGGGCCACCTGATCCAGGACTACATGCTGCCGGCGGGCTCGCCGCCCATCGCCAGCCTGCTGCCGGCGGACTACGCGAAGATGGTGGAGATGGTGGACGGGCACGCGGAGCGCGTGGAGAAGCCCGAGGCCATCCGGCCGGCTCTGGAGCGCGCGTTGGCGGCAGATCGCGTGGCCCTGGTCCACGTCGCCGTCGATCCCAAGGCCCGGAGGCTCTCGGGCCGCAACTATCTGGAGTAGCCGGCATGGCCATGCCCCTGGACGGAATCCGCGTCATCGACTGGACGATCTGGCAGCAGGGACCGATCTGCTCGGTGCTGCTGGCAGACCTCGGCGCCGAGGTCATCAAGCTGGAGTCGCGCGAAGGTGGCGACCCGGGTCGTTCGATCGTGACCGGCGCCGGCGACAAGCCCAACTTCTATTTCGAGGCCAACAACCGCAACAAGAAGAGCCTGACCGTCGACCTCAAGCAACAGGAGGCCCGCGAGCTGGTCCACCGCCTGGTGGCTCGCTCCGACGTCTTCGTGCAGAACTTCCGAAAGGGTGTGCCCGCTCGGCTCGGTCTCGATTACGCGACCCTTCGCCAGCACAACGAGAAGCTGATCTACGCCAGCGCCACCGGCTACGGGCCCGAGGGCCCCGACAGCGGCGAGCCCTCGTTCGATCACCTGGGCCTGGCGCGCTCGGGCATCATGCTGGCCGCCGGGGAGCCGGACATGGATCCCCTGGGTATCGCCGGCGGGGTGGCCGACCAGATGGGCGGGATCGTGCTGGCCTACGGGATCCTGGCGGCGTTGCTGGCGCGCGAAAGACTGGGCGTAGGACAGCAGGTGGACGGCTCCCACCTGGGCAGCATGACCCTCCTCCAGGGGCTGTCGGTCTCCGCCAAGGGCATGATGGGCTTCTCCCTGCCGCGCACGGCGCGCACCTCGGCGCCGAATCCGCTCTGGAACCACTATCGCTGCGAGGACGGCAAATGGCTGGCCCTGGGCATGCTCCAGCCCGACCGCTACTGGGCGGACCTGTGCCGCGCCATCGGGCGCCCGGAGCTCGCCGACGACGAGCGCTACGCCACCCACGCGGTGCGCGCTGGCAATGCCGCCGAGGTCGTCGCCATCTTCGACCAGGTCTTCGCCTCGAAGCCCCGGGACGAGTGGCTGCGCACCCTGCGCGATCAGCCCGGCGACTTCATCTACACGCTGGTGAACCGCGTCGACGACCTGCTCGACGACCCCCAGGTGCGCGCCAACGACTACGTGATCGACTTCGAGCATCCGCGCTGCGGGAAGACGCGCGTGCTGGGCATGCCGGTCCGGCTGAGCGAGACACCGGGCTCGGTGCGCACCGCGGCCCCGGGCCACGGCGAGCACACCGACGAGATCCTGCGCGAGCTCGGCTACGACGCCGACGCCATTCGCGATCTCCGCGAGCGAAAGGTGGTCTAGCGGCG
>JAPUKG010000387.1 GCA_027295775.1 Pseudomonadota bacterium | reverse complement strand
GATGTAGCCGGGCATGGTGTGGACCGCGCCGTCCGGATCCATGAACTCGCCGTCCAGCGCCACGTGCTCGGGGTCGAACGGGTTCTCGCCATCGGTGCGCACGTCGCCCAGGATCTCGAGGCGCTCCCAGCTGGTCGCGCGGTCGGGCGCCAGCAGCACGAAGACACGCGGGCGCGGGCACTCGTCGGCGCCCAGGACGAGCGTCGCCAGCAGCGTGAGCAGGAGCGCGCGGGCCCGCATCGGCCGATTATGACAGCTGTGGGGAGCGAAGTTCTGGACGGTTGGCGAAGTGCTCGAGCGCTTCGGGATTGGCGAGGGCCCCGACGTTCTTCACCGGCCGGCCGTGCACCACGTCCCGCACCGCCAGCTCCGTGATCTTGCCGCTCCGGGTGCGCGGGATGTCGGGAACCTGCAGGATCACCGCGGGCACGTGCCGCGGCGATGCGCTCTGCCGCACCGTCGCCTCGATGCGCGAGACCAGGTCGTCGTCGAGCCGGACGCCCTCGCGCAGAACCACGAAGAGCACCACACGCACGTCTCCGTCCCATTCCTGGCCCACGGCGATCGACTCCAGCACCTCGCCCAGCCGCTCCACCTGCCGGTAGATCTCGGCGGTGCCGATGCGCACGCCGCCGGGGTTCAGCACCGCGTCCGAGCGACCTGTGATCACGTAGCCGCCGTGCGCGGTCTCGGCGGTCCAGTCCCCGTGGCACCACACGCCCGGAAAGCGCTCGAAGTAGGCGGCGCGGTAGCGCGCCGCCTCCGGGTCGCGCCAGAAGCCCACCGGCATCGACGGAAAGGGCGCTGTGCACACGAGCTCGCCGGTCTGGCCGACTACCCGCCGTCCCGCGGTGTCGAACACCTCGACCTTCATGCCGAGACCCGGCGCCTGGATCTCGCCCCGCCACACCGGCGCCGTCGGGTTCCCGCCGACGAAGCACGACACGATGTCGGTCCCGCCCGAGATCGACGCCAGGTGGAGGTCCGGCTTCACGTGCTCGTAGACGTAGTCGTACCCCTCGGACAGGAGCGGCGATCCCGTGGAGAGGAGCGTGCGCAGAGACGACAGGTCGCAGTCCCGCCCCGGCCGCGCACCCGCCTTGGCCAGCGCGCCCAGGTACACCGCCGAGACGCCGAATACGTCGACCTTCTCGCGCTCGGCCAGCGCGAACAGGCGAAGCGGGTCCTCTCTCCCGGTCAGCGGGGCGTGGAACGGCGAGCCGTCGTACAGGACCAGGGTGGCGCCCGATGCGAGTCCGGAGACCAGCCAGTTCCACATCATCCAGCCGCAGGTCGTGAAGAAGAAGAAGCGGTCTCCCGGACCCAGGTCGACGTGCAGCCGGTGCTCCTTCAGATGCTGGAGCAGGGTGCCGCCAGCGCCGTGCACGATGCACTTGGGCCGCCCCGTGGTACCCGACGAGTAGAGGATGTAGAGCGGGTGATCGAAGGGCAGGGACGCGAACTCGATCTCGCCCGCCGGGTGGTCCGCGACGAACTCGTCGAGGGTGCAGGCGTAGGGAATCGGCGCGAGGTCGGGCCGACCGACCGCCCCTGCCCCCGCCACCACCACCACCCGCTCGAGGGAGGGCAGGCCCGCGACGATGGCGGGCAGGCGCTCCAGCGTGTCGAAGCGCTTACCCCCGTAATCGTAGCCGTCCACGCAGAAGAGCACGCGGGGCGCGATCTGACCGAAGCGGTCGAGCACACCCTGGACGCCGAAGTCCGGCGAGCACGACGACCACGGGGCGCCGATGCTCGCCGCGGCGAGCGCGGCGATCACCGCCTCGGGGGTGTTGGGTAGGATCCCCGCGACCCGATCTCCGGGCGCGATGCCCGCAGCGCGCAGCGCCGACGCAACCCTCGACACCTGATCGTTGAGATCGCCGAACGAGAGCTCGCGCCGCGCGCCGGCCTCGCCGTGGCAGATCAGGGCGGGCGCCGCGTCGCGCCGCCGCAGCAGGTTGCGCGCAAAGTTGAGCCGCGCATCCGGGAACCAGCGCGCGCCCGGCATGCGGTCTCCGTCGCGCAGGACCACGTCCCCCTGCCGGTCCGCGAGGATGTCGCAGAAGGACCAGACCGCGCACCAGAAGGCCTCGGGCTCCTCGACGGACCAGCGGTGGAGGGTCTTGTAGTCGTCGGCGGGCCGCTCCACCTCGGCAGCGAAGCGCGTGAGAGCGGCCCGCACGGCCCGCTCGGGGGTGGGTCGCCAGAGGGGCCCGGCCATTGGAGCCGCCTGGCCGTTCTGAACGGCTTCGTTGCTCAGAGCAGCATGCCGGCCACGCACGCGGTCATGAAGGTGGCGATCGAGCCGGACAGGATCGAGCGCATGCCCAGCTGGGCCACGTCGTGGCGCCGCGTGGGCGCGATGCCGCCGATTCCGCCGAGGAGGATCGCCATGGATCCGAGGTTGGCAAAGCCGCAGAGTGCGTAGGAGGCGATCAACGCCGAGCGCTCCCCGATGCGTCCCTCGGCGATCGCCTGGCCGAGCTGCTCGTAGGCGAGAAACTCGTTCAGCACGGTCTTCACGCCGAGCAGCGAGCCCACTGTCGGCGCGTCCTGCCACGGAACACCCATGATCCAGGCCACCGGGGCGAGCAGGAGCCCGAGCAGCTTCTCGAAGCTCAGATCGGGCCATCCCACCAGTCCGCCCAGGAAGGCGAGTACGTCGTTCAGGAGCGCCACGCCCGCCACGAACACGACGAGGAGCGCGCCCACGTAGGCCGCCAGGCGCAGGCCGTTGATCCCGCCGGCCGCCGCGGCGTCGATCACGTTCACCGAGTCCCTCGGCACCTCCACGTGCGCGCCGGCTGTGGTCTGGGGCGTGCCCGTCTCGGGGATCATCATCTTCGCGATCATGAGCCCGGCCGGCGCCGAGATCAGGCTCGCCGTCACCAGGTGACCGGCGTACGCGCCGCCGCCCAGGATGCCGACGTAGGCCAGCAGCACCGACCCCGCGACCGTCGCCATGCCCAGGGTCATCAGGCTGAAGAGCTCCGATCGGGTCATGCGCTCGAGGAATGGCTTCACCACCAGCGACGATTCGACCATGCCGACGAAGATGTTGGCCACCGCCGCGAGGCTCTCGGCACCGGACAGGCGCATGGTCCGGGAGAGCACGAACGCCGACGCCTGGACCAGGCGCTGCATGACGCCCAGGTGATAGAGAACCGCGAAGAAGGCGCCCATGAAGACGATGATGGGCAGCACGTTCACGACGATGGAGAAGCCGGTCTCCACAAGTCCGCCGAAGACGAAGCGCACCCCCGCGTCGGTGTAGGAGAGGAAGCGGGCGACCACTTCGTTGACGGCCACGAAGAAGAGGCGCCCCAGCGCAGTGCGCAGCAGCAGGACACCCAGGCCCAGCTGCAGTCCGACGCCCCAGGCCACCGTTCGCCAGGGGATCCGCCGCCGGTTGCTCGAGCAGAGCCACGCCACCGCCATCAGCACCGCGAAGCCCAGGGCGGAGATGGCGCGCGGGCCCGGGTCGCTCACGGTCCCCCCGCCTCGATGAGTGCCTCGACGAGGGAGCGAGTCGCCGCCTCGGGATCCTCCGCCCCGGCGACCGCGGAGATCACCGCAACGCCGGCGGCGCCGCGGCGGAGGGCTTCGCCCGCGTTCCCCGGACCGATCCCGCCGATCGCGACCAGCGGCAGCGGCGCCACCAACTCGGCGACCCGGCGCATCCGGTCGAGTCCCCGCTCGCTGTAGCCCGTGTCCTTCGACCCGGTGGCGAAGACCGGGCCGAACGCCACGTAGTCGATGGGCTCGTCCCGCGCGGCTCGCGCCTGTTCGAGCGTGTGGGTGGAGCGGCCGACTTCGAGTCGGGCGCGCAACGCCGCGGGGATCGCGTCCGGCGGCAGGTCCTCCTGACCCAGGTGGACGGCATCCGCGTCCGACGTCAGGGCCAGGTCGAAGCGATCGTTCAGCACGAAGCGGACTCCCCGGGCTCGGGTGAGCGCGCGGATCTTCTCGGCCCAGGCCAGCACCTGGCGGTCACCGGCGTGCTTGGCGCGGAGCTGGACCACGCGGGCGCCGCCCGCGCACGCCGCCCGCGCCTGGGCTACCGGATCCGCCCCCCAACGCGGGTCGTCGTCCACGAGCACGTGCAGGCCGCCGTACGCGCTCACCTTCCCGACGGCTCCCGCCCGGGGACCGGGATTCCGAGCTCGGCGATCTTCTTGCGCAGGGTGTTGCGGTTGATGCCGAGCAGCGCCGCTGCCTGGATCTGGTTGCCGCGGGTGCGCTCGAGCACCGTCTCGAGGAGCGGTCGCTCCACGCGCTCCAGGATGCTGCGGTGGAGATCGGCCGCGTCCTCGTCCTCGAGGGCGGCGAGTGCCTCCTCGCGCACCATCGCGGCCAGCCCCGCGTCTCCCGACCCAGCCCCCGCCTCGGGCGCTCTGCCCTCCAGGAAGGCAAAGTCGTCGGGCGTGAGCACCTCTGCCGTCGCCAGCACCAGCGCTCGCTTGATGGCGTTCTCGAGCTCGCGGACATTCCCGGGCCAGTCGTAGTCCTCGAGCCGCGTGATGGTCTCCGGCGCCAGGTAGCGGGCACGGCTCTCGAACTCGCGCGCGTAGCGGGCCGTGAAGTGCTCGGCGAAGGTGCGGATATCCGCGGTCCGCTCGCGCAGCGGCGGGATCGGCAGCGGCACCACCCGCAGCCGGTAGATGAGGTCCTCCCGAAACCGGCCGGCCCGCACCTCGGTGTCGAGATCGCGGTGAGTGGCGGCGATGATGCGAACGTCCACCGCCACGGCCTGGCGCCCGCCCACCGATGTGACCTCCGAGTTCTGGAGCACCCGCAGGAGCTTTGCCTGGAGATCGGTGGGCATGTCGCCGATCTCATCGAGGAAGAGCGTCCCCCCGGAAGCCTCTCGGAAACGTCCGAGCCGCGACTCGACGGCTCCGGTGAACGCGCCCTTCTCGTGGCCGAAGAGCTCGCTCTCCAGCAGCTCACGCGGGATGGCCGCGGCGTTCACGGCGATGAAGGGGCCGTCCGCGCGCGGGCTCGCCTGGTGGATGGCGCGCGCCACCAGCTCCTTGCCCGTACCGCTCTCCCCAGTGACGAGGACCGTGACATTTTGCGCCGCCACCCGGCCCACGGTCTTGAAGATTTCGAGCATGGCGGCGCTGGTTCCCACCATCTGATCGCCGGTCCCGCCGCCCGCCCCCGCCACCTCGCGGCGCAGCGCGCGCACCTCGCGCTGCAGGGCGCGGGTGCGCAGGGCCTTCTCGGCCAGCGCCGTCACCTCCGCAATGGCAAAGGGCTTGACCAGATAGTCGAGGGCGCCCCGCTTCATCGCCTCGACCGCGTTGTCGAACGTGTTCTGGGCGGTGATGATCACCGCGGCCGTCTCGGAGCGCATGGCGCGGAGCCGGTCCAGCAGCTCGAGTCCGGTCTGGCCGGGCATGCGGATGTCGAGGAAGGCGAGGTCGTACGTGCCCGAGCCCAGGGCCTCGAGCGCGCGGTCTCCGTCCACCACGTCGGTCACCCGATGGCCGGCATCCTCGAGCGCCTCGCGCAGGACGAAGCGGATCGACGCCTCGTCGTCCGCGACCAGGATGCGCGCGCCCTCCTCGCTCATGACCCCTCCTTGGGCAGTCGCAGCGGGAGCGCCACCCGCACCGTGGTTCCCTCTCCCAGCTGACTCGTGATGCGCAGGGTCCCGTCGTGGCGCGCCACCCAGTGACGCGAAACCGCGAGACCCAGGCCCGTGCCCTGGGGCCGGGTGGTGAAGAAGGGCGTGGAGAGCTGGTGGAGCACCTCGCGCGCGATCCCCGGCCCGGTGTCGGAGATCGCGACCACCACGGTGGGCAGACTGCGGCCGTCGCTTCCCACCAGCCGCTCGTCCAGGCTCATGCGCGTGGTGATGGTGAGGGAGCCGCCGTTCTCCTCCACAGCCTGGAGCCCGTTGCGAGCCAGGTTCAGGAACACCTGGCGCAATCGGTCGCCGTCGGCCAGGAATTCGGGAATCGACGGGTCGTAGAAGCGCTCGACGGGTCCGCCCTCGGCGAGCGGATCGAGGGCGAGCAGGTCGAGCACGCCGTCGAGGACGAAGTGCAGGTTGACGGGCTCGAGCCGCAGCTTGTCGCCGCGCGCGAAGACCATCAGGTCCTCGACGAGCTCGGTGATCCGGTCGACCTCGCGCACGATCAGGCCGGCAGTATCGCGGCCGCGGTCGTCGGTGGCGCGCGCAGCCAGGAGCTCCGCGGCGCCGCGGATCCCGCCCAGCGGATTCTTCACCTCGTGGGCGATGCCGGCCGCGATGTGACCGTAGGAATCGAGGCGCTCGCGCTCGCTCACGATCTCGCGGAGCGAGCGGGCGACGGTGCGGTCGCGCAGCAGCACGACCACACCGCTCACCCCGTTGTCGCGGGCACTGCCCGCTCGGCGATCGGCCGCGTCCAGAGGAGAGACCGCGATGTCGACCTCGAGCGGCGGGTCCCGCGGCTCCACCGAGACTTCGTCCTCCACCGCGGGCCGTCCGGTCGAGAGCACGTCGCGGGCCAGCCGGGGCAGCGCGTGGTCGGCCCCGAACAGCGCCTCCACGGCAAGTCCGCGCACCGACTCGGCGGACTGCTCCAGAATCCGGCAGGCCTCGCCATTGACGATCTCCACCCGGGCGTCCTCGTCGAGGACGATCACGCCGTCGAAGACGGCGTCGAGGATGCTCCGGAGGTCGCGGGCCATGAGGGGGGTCTGCCTAATTTTTGGGCACTCTAGCGCTCGCCGGGGGTGCCCTCAAGCGGGTATTTCCCTTTTGATTCCATTGATTTGGAGTAACGTTGGGCGCATGCGGACCGGCCTGAGCGTTGTCGAAGCCCAGGAGACGGTGCTGGCCGCGACCCCGGTACTCGGCGCGGAGACGGTCGCCGTGCGCGAGGCGCTCGGGCGTGTGCTGTGCGAGGCGGTGCTCTCGGGCCGCGTGCTGCCACCCGCGGACTGCTCGGCCATGGACGGCTACGCGGTGCGCCGGAGCGACTGCCTGGCCGCCTCGCGCGATGCGCCGACGGAGCTGGCGGTGCGCTTCGAGGTGGCGGCGGGCCACGCGCCGGAGCGCGCGGTCGGCTCCGGCGAGGCGGCGCGCATCTTCACCGGCGCACCGCTTCCACCCGGGGCCGACGCGGTGGTTCGACAGGAGGACACCGAGGCCGATGGCCGGGGTGAACGGGTGCGCATCCAGGTGGTGCCCGAGAAGCGCGAGCACGTGCGGAACGCCGGCGAGGATCTGCAGGTGGGCGACCGGGTGCTCGAGCGCGGCGACGCCATCCGGCCCGCGCAGGTGGGGGTGCTCGCGTCGCTGGGGCGCGCGGTCGTCTCGGTCCACCAGCGGCCGCGGGTGGCGATCCTGTCCGGCGGCGACGAGCTGGTGGAGCCCGACGGGGACGTGGCCGGGGGCGGCATCGTCTCGTCCAACTCCTACAGCCTGGCGGCCCAGTGCCTGGAGGTGGGTGCCGAGCCCGTCTACCTGGGGATCGCGCGCGACCGCCCGGAGGATCTCGAACGCATCCTCCGCTCCGCGCTCGGCGCGGACTGCATCGTGAGCTCGGCCGGTGTCTCGGTGGGCGACCACGACCACGTGCGGCCCGTGCTCGAGAAGCTGGGTTGCGAGCTCGTCTTCTGGGGCGTGCACATGAAGCCGGGGTTCCCGCTCACGTTCGGCCGCTTCGGCGAGCGCGGGCCCCTGGTGTTCGGCCTGCCCGGCAACCCCGTGTCTGCCATGGTCACCTTCGAGCAGTTCGTGCGCCCGGCGCTCCTGCGCATGACGGGCCACCGGGCGCTCTTCCGCCCCACCGTCCGCGCGCGGGTCCGGGGCCGGCTCGAGAAGAAGGCGGGACGGCTCCACTTCGTGCGCGTCCATCTCGAGCGCAGCGCCGGCCCCGACGGAGAGATCTGGGCCGAGAGCACCGGCAACCAGAGCTCGGGCGTCCTGCGCTCCATGACCCTCGCCCGGGGTCTGCTCGTCTTCCCGGCCGAGGCCACGCGCATCGCGGACGGCGAGCCGGCCACCGTGCAGGTGCTCGACGAGAGCTTCTTCGCCGGCGAGACCCCGGGCTTCTGAAGGGGAGATGTCCCGGCTCGCCAACGTATCGGGTGCATTGCTCCTCGGGGGCGCATCGTCGCGCATGGGCGAGGACAAGGCGCGCATCGTGATCGGCGGCGTTCCCCTGGCCGCACGCGCGGCGTCGCTGCTGTCCGACCTCTTCGAAGACGTGCTGCTCGTGGGCGACACGCCACCCAGCGGCCTCCCGGGACGAGAGGTTGCGGATCTCCCGGGTCCGCGCTGCGCGCTGCGCGGACTGGCGACGGCGCTCGACGCGGCGCGCAGCGAGCGGGTCGTCGTGCTCGCCACCGATATGCCCTTCGTCGACGCGGCGCTGATCCTGGCTCTCACGGCACACGCCGACTGCGATGCCGTCGTTCCGCGCACCGACGACGGCGTACACCCGCTCTGCGCGATCTACCGGCGCGATCCGCTGGCCAAGCTGGCCCAGGAGCGCCTCGCGGCGGGCGCGCTGAAGCTCGACGGCCTGCTCGGCGCCATCGACACGCACTATCTCGACGGCGACGACCTGCGCGGTCTGGACCCGACCGGCCGCGCACTCACCAACGTGAACACGCTCGAGGAGCTGGCCCGCGTTCGCGCGGCGACCTAGGAGCTCGACCCGTATCTGGGCGCCCGGACGCGCTTCCGCCTCAGACGCTCGATCGCGGTGCGGGCACCCTTGCGATCCGGGTGGCCCATCTCGCCCGAGAAGCGCAGCCACGCCAGGGCGTCGAGCTGGGCGGCCACCTCTTCGAGGGGCGGGTCCCCCCGCGCGCGAAGCTCTGCGGGATCGAGGCCCGCGAGCTCCTCCGAGACCGTGGCGAGTGCGGCGCGCAGCGCGCGCGCCAGGGCGGCGGCTTCTGCGACGGGATCGCCGGCGCCGGCCGCGCCGCCGGCCTCGTCGAGTGCGTCCTCGACGGGCCGCCAGCGGCGCCGTCTCCAGTGCCACAGCCAGGCGCTCGCGGACACTGCGACGACCAGGGCGGCGGCGGCGAGCCACGCCTCGCGCGGCGCGCCCGAGTCCGCCCGGCTCGCGGGCGCCGCGGCTCGGCGGCGGTCGCCCTTCGGC
Source organism: Pseudomonadota bacterium (assembly GCA_027295775.1). Lineage (GTDB taxonomy): Bacteria > Myxococcota_A > UBA9160 > UBA9160 > UBA4427 > JAPUKG01. The sequence goes on along the minus strand of JAPUKG010000387.1, from coordinate 1,022 downwards.
CGCGCCGGCGCGCTCGCAGCGGGTCGGCCTCGCACCCGGACCCGGATCGGCGGGGCATCCGCCACGGCGTAGCGACCGCGCTTCGGGTCGTAGTAGGGGATGTGCAAGCCCGGCAGCTCGACCGATCCCTCCGCGCGCGGGACCAGGTCGAAGCGGAAGAAGCGTCGCACCTGGAGCCGCTCGCCCACCTCGAGCTCGAGCTCGGGCGGCTTCGCGAAGAGCTCGGCGCCGGCGGGAATCGCGCCTTCGGGATAGGGCGGGTCCGCGCTCCACAGGTTGCCGGATCCGCGCAGCATCACGGACACGCGCACCGATTCGCCCAGGCGAACGTCGACGGGATCCGCGACGGCGTGCACGCTGACCGGCCCGATCAGTCCGCTCCAGCGCGGAGGACGGCCGCGGGCCGGCGGATCCAGTACGCGCACGCGAACCGACGGCACCGTGAAGACCTGGCTCTCCGGCGGGCGCGGACCGCGGCGCTTCAGGATGCAGCGCACGGCGGCTTCCGGGATCACGAGCTCGCCCGGCCGGGTCGCGAAGAGCGCCCGGTGCTCCTCCCGGGCGACGAAGGTGCGCCCGCGATAGTGCATCTCGGTGTCCTCTGCGCGACCGGGCAGCCACTCCGCGCGGAAGCCGGGGAAGGAAGGGTGCACCTCCCACTCCACGCGCTCGACGTCCTCGCGTCGCACGATGCGCGCTCGGTAGACGATCTGCTCGCCCACCACTGCCGAGCGCGGGACGGTCTCGGCGGACACGCGGCAGGCCGGCGCGTCGTCGGCACGAGCCGTTTCGGCGAGACCCGGGACCCACGCCAACGCCAGCGACGCGGACGCCGCGAGGACGGGGACCGACCTCACCAGGCAGGTCCCCGGCGCCGCGCGTTGGGACGCGTGTCGCTGCGGACCGCCGTGCGCAGCGCGCGACCCGGATCGTCTTCGACCCGCTCGAGCCAACGCTCGAGCTCTCCGGAATCGAGCGGCTGGGGCGGCGGCGCCGGTGTGGGTCCGGAGCCGTCACCGCCC
>JAPUKG010000386.1 GCA_027295775.1 Pseudomonadota bacterium | reverse complement strand
TTCCACCTCCACGAGAAGGCAAACCGGCGGCACGCCGTCGAGTACCTGCACCGCGACGAGACGAAGGGGGAGGGACTCTTCCGCTTCCTGCGGCGCAGTATCGGGGGGCACACGGACAAGGTCGTCGACAAGAGTCTGTTCGCGCACACCTGCCAGGTCCACGGGCTGCGCACGGCGCCGGTGCTCCTCGAGCTGGATCGCGGCGAGGTGGTGGCTGCAGAAGGAGCGCCCTCACTTCCCCACCGCGACCTGATCGTGAAGCCGGCCCGCGGTCGCGGAGGACGGGCCATCGAGCGCTGGGATCACGTGGCCGAGGCGGGATTTCGCAATCCGGAGGGGCAGACCCTGGGCGACGGAGCGCTCCTGGATCGCCTGCTCGAGCGCTCGCGGGAAGAGTGCCTGCTGGTCCAGCCGCGGCTCACCAACCATCCCGAGATCGCGGACCTCGGGGGGGGCATCCTGACTACGGCGCGGATCATGACCTGTCTCGACGAGGTCGGTGCGCCGGAGGCGACCACCGCCGCGTTCCGGGTCGCGGTGGAGAACACGACGGTGGACAACTTCCACGCCGGGGGCATCGCGGCCGCCGTCGAGTTGTCCACGGGCCAGCTCGGGCGCGCCGTCGGGCTGCGGGGCAAGTCTCCCTGGTACGCGGCGCATCCGATCACGGGGTCGGCGATCGAGGGGCGGCGGCTCCCGTTCTGGAAAGAGGCCCTCGAGCTGGTGACGCGCGCCCACGCGGCCTTCCCCGGGCTCGTGCTGGTCGGCTGGGACGTGGGGCTCCTGGAGGATGGGCCGGTGCTGATCGAGGCCAATACCGGCGCGGACGTCAACATCCTGCAGAGGCCGCACGGGTGTCCGATCGGCGGGACCCGCCTGGGGCAGCTTCTGGCGTACCATCTCCGGCGGGCCGAGGCGGCGAAGCCGCCGACCGGAGGACACTTGGGATGAGCCGCAGCAGCCCGCCGATCATCCTCGCGCCGAGCCTGTTCGGCCCGTCCAACGCGGCGGTGATCCACCGCTTCGGGCTGCGCCGGCGGCTCCGCGTGCGCACCTGGGGGTCCCGCGTCGGGCTGGTCTTCGAGCTGGCGCTCTGGTACCTGATCGCGCTGTTCAACGCCGAGCGGCTCTCCCGCCACCATGGCGCCGTCATCCAGCAGCGCACCGGCAAGAGCCCGGGGCGCCAGCGGTGGGAGCAGCGGTTCCTGGCGCTCTTCCACACGGTCCCGCCCAAGTCGTACTACCACTTTCGGCTTTACGAGCCAGAGCAGCGCGCGCGCGTCGGCGAGTTCCTCCACCGCTCCGAGACCAAGAAGCGGGGCGTCTTCGGGCGACTCAACCCCAAGGGCAGCGGGCGCAACGCGCTCAACGACAAGCGGCTCTTTACCGAGACGTGTCGCAAGCTGGGCGTCTCCGTGGTTCCCAACCTGCTCGAGCTCTGGGCCGGCGATGTGCTGCCCCTCGACCATCTCGAGCCGACGTTGCCCGAGATCGATCTCATCGTGAAGCCCACCCGGGGAAGGGGTGGCATCGGCGTCTCGCGCTGGGAGGCCGTGGGCGGGGGCCGCTTCCGGGGATTGGACGGGGAGTGCCTGGACGGGCGTCAGCTTCTGGAGCGCTTGCTCGAGCTCTCACGCGACCGGGCCCATCTGGTCCAACCACGCCTGCTGAATCACCACGAGCTCCGCGACCTCGGCGGCGGCGTGTTGACGACCGTCCGGGTCCTGAGCTGCCTCGACGAGCACGGCCGCGCCGAGGTGACCAACGCCTCGTTCCGCATCGCCGTCGACGACGCGGTGGTGGACAACATGCACCGGGGTGGGGTCGCCGCCGCGGTGGACCTGGACACCGGACGTCTGGGGCGGGGGATTGCCATGGACGCGGCCTCGGACTGGCTCGAGAAGCATCCGCGGAGCGGTGCGCCCATCGCCGGCCGCTTTCTGCCCCACTGGCAGGAGGCCCTCGAGCTGGTGCGTCGCGCGCATGACGGGATACCCCGGATCCTGCTGGCAGGCTGGGACGTGGCGCTCCTGGAAGAGGGCCCCTGTCTCATCGAGGGCAACAGCGCGCCGTGCGTCAACCTGATCCAGCGTCCCCTGGGCGGCCCGATCGGGAGCAGCCGCTTCGGTGAGCTTCTGGCTCATCACATCACGCGGGTTCGACGCGGTGCCGGGGCTCGGGTACCCGGAAGGCCATGACCAGGACCGCTGCGGTCTTGAACGCGATCGCCAGCCAGAAGACGCCGGTATAGGACCAGGTCATCGCCAGGATCCCGCCCAGCACGGGTCCCACGGCGCCGACCAGCTCCTGGGCCGAGTTGGCGACGGCGATCCGCATGGGCAGGTCCTCGCGCCGGCCGAACTCCAGCACCATGTTCTGGGAAGACATCATCCAGCCGCCGAGTCCGGCGCCCAGACCCACGAAGACGAACAGGAGCCCGAGCAGGTCCGTCGATTGCATCAGCAGCAGGGCCGAGAAGATCCAGACGGCCAGCGACAAGAGGAAGACCAGGCGGAACCCCGCGCGATCGGCGATCCAGCCCCAGAGGAGGTTGGTGGTGGTATTGGCCAGGAGGAACGCCATGGTCAGCTGGCCGAGGGTGGTGCCCGACAGCTCGATCAGCGTGCCCGCGTAGATTACGTAGAACGGGACCGCCATGCGTCCCATGCTCGCGAGCGCGCGGGCCATGAAGTAGAGCGTGAACGGACGATCCGAGCGCAGCAGCGCGGGCAGGTCGCGCAGTCGGTCGCGCACGCGGGCGGGTGCGCGTACCTCGGGCGGCTCGGGCTCGCGCACCCGGAGCAGCATGAGCAGGCCGAGCGACGTCAGCACGAAGGCCACCAGGAACGTTGTGGCGTAGCCGTCGCCCAGCACGTTTCGTTCGATCAGCACCCCGCCGGCCACGGCCCCCACCGCCGCCGAGGTCAGTCCCGCGAGCGTGTTGCGCAGGCCGAGCAGCCGGCCCCGGCGCTCCACCGGGATCGTCTTCGACATCATGTAGTTGAAGATCACGCCCTGCATGCCCAGGAAGAACCCGAACAGGCCGAGCAGTCCGCACACCGCGATCAGCGTCCACTCGTCGACGAGCAGGAATCCGGCCAGCGCGATTCCGAGCACCTGGACGCGCATCAGGCTGCCGACCAGGAAGCCCAGGGGCAGCACCCGCCGGCGGTGCTCGATCAGGGTCGCGCTGAAGATGGGAGACAGGAACATCCCCAGCGACTGCAGTCCGCGCGCGATGCCCACCGCCAGCTCCGATCCCGAGAGCATGTAGAGGTAAGCGGGCACGAAGGTCGGGGCATTGATCAGGCGGAAGCCTGTCTGCCCGAGCAGCCCGTGGGCGAGGTGGGCGATGTAGTTGCGACGCAGGTTCGACCAGACCTGCTCCCGGTACGCGACCTCGGCGGGGTCCAGCCCGGACGGCTCCACCCGGCCGGGGTCGGGTCGAGTGGCCGGGTCGCTCATGCGCCTCTGCCACCGCGGCGCGAGACCCCCACCGGCCGGCCCGCGGCCTCGGAGAGCATGGAGCGGGCGATGCCAGCCAGGTAGAAGGACCCCGCCACGCACAGCAGGTCCTCGTCTTCGAGCGCCTCGCGCGCCGCACGCACGGCGAGCTGGGGGTTCGGTACGACGCGCGCGGGTACGTCCGGCGCCGCGACGCGGATCGCCGCCGCCACCTTGCCTGGATCGAGGGACCGGCTGGGCTCGGCGCGCGTCACCGTCACTGACGCCGCACCCGCAAGCAGGGCCCGCAGGATCGCGTCCAGGTCCTTGCCGATCGATACCGAGAGCACCCAGTGCCGCCGTCGCGCCGGGAACCGAGCCACGGTGTCCGCCAGCGCGCGAGCCGAGGCGGCGGTGTGCGCGCTGTCGACCACGACCCAGGGCCTTCGTTCCAGTACCTCCACCCGGCCGGGCAGCCGGGTTCGGGCCAGTCCCTTCTCCGCGGCGCCTGCCAATGCGGCATCGTCGTGCGCGCCGAGTCTTCGCACCGCAGCGGCGGCCACCGCCGCGTTGTCGGCCTGGTGGAGCCCGGGAACCGAGAGCGCGGTCTCGAAGCCGAAGCCATCGGGCTCGCGGTAGCGCACGCGGGTCCAGGTGTCTCCGGACGCCTCCGGGTCGAGCTCCACCGAGAACTCCCGGCCCAGGCGCAGGAGCGGCGCTTCCGCCTGGCTGCACCGCGCCGCTACCACTGCCGCCGCCTCGTCCGGCAGCCGACCCGTCACGCACGGGACGCCCGCCTTGACGATCCCGGCCTTCTCGCCCGCGATCTCGCCCAGGGTCTCGCCGAGCTTGTCCGTGTGCTCGAGCTCGATGCTGGTGATACAGCACACCGCTGGAGCCACCACATTGGTGGAGTCGAGCCGTCCCCCAATTCCCACCTCGATGATCGCCCGATCCACCCCGGCCTCCGCGAAGAGCAGGAGCCCGGCCGCGGTGGTGGCGTCGAAGAAGGTGGGCGCGTCCTTGGGATCCTCCCGGCGGAGCGCGTCCACGTGGGGTCGCACCCGGTCCACGCAAGACGCCAGCAGCGAGCCCTCGACCTCGCGCCCGTCCAGGCGGAACCGCTCCGTCCAGCGAACCAGGTGGGGTGAGGTGAAGGTGCCCACACGCTCGCCCAGCGCGGTGAGCAGCGATTCGGCGAAGAGGGCCGTGGAGCCCTTGCCCTTGGATCCGGCCACGTGGAGGACCGACAACTCCCGCTCCGGATTGCCCAGGCGGCGGAGCAGGCGCCGGATCGGGCCGAGCCCCAGTCGCGCGTACTGGAACTGGGGGAGGCGCTCGTTGTTGATCAGCCCCTCGAGGTACGAAGCGGCTTCTTCGAGGGTCGAGATGGGGGGCATGCCGTCACTTCTCTCCAGGAACGATGACAGAGCGCGATGAAAAAGGGCGACCCGGAGGCCGCCCTTTGGTCGATCACCATGAAAGCGCAGCGGTCACTGCACCATGTACATCTTCCAGGACCGGTACTCCTTCACGGCCTTGCTCGTCGACTCCACGGCCGGGAAGTAGTACTTGACCGCGTGACCGCACTCCTCGCAGATCTTGTAGCAGAACTTGAACCCCTCGACCTCGCGGACGTTCCCCACGACGGCCCGATTGTCGTCGGTGCAGCAGGAGGATGGGAACGGCGGGGATACGATCTTCTTCGGGTAGTCGTTCCGCGGCTTCAGCTCCGTAGAATAGAAGATGATGTTCTTGGGCAGTCGCCTCGACATGTCCCTGGCGTTCTGCTTTCTGATGTTGCTACCGATTCTTCTCAACTGGCCATCCTCGCCGGTATCTCTCCGGACGCGTAGCGTGCCCTCTGGCTCAGCTCGCGCAGGAGACGGGTGAAATCCAGGTACTCGTTCTCGCAGGGCGGACCGTCCGCGTACAGCAGACGGCTCTCGTCCGGGCGTTCGGAGAGCACCAGCAGGAGCGAGCTGCGGGTGCCGTAGGACTCGGTGTGGACGCAGGTGTCCGAGAGGGGGCCGTCTTCGCCGTCGTGGCTCCGGCAGACGTCGGCCAGCGCATCGAGCGCCGCATCGGGGGACAGGACCGCCGCCGCGGCCGCCTGCTCCATGGCGCGTGCCACCTTGGGAACGTCCAGCGCGTTGGGATCTGTGTTGCCCACCACGGAGACCCCTGGCGCGACCTCTTCGACCACGGGGGTGTCCTCGTAGACGAGCTGGAAGGCCCGCTCCGCGTCGGCCACGAACAGGTTCATCGGGTTGTAGGCGGCGCGCGGAAGCTCGGCCAGGCGCCCGGCGGCTTCGGCGGCGGAGCCGGCCGCGAGGGCGTCCGCGACCGCCAGACCCCGGGAACGCCGTGCGGGATCCGGGTCGGGGCAACGCCGGTTGGTGACCGCCGCGAAGACCCCTCGCTCCGAGAGGCCCAGCCAGGTGCCGCCCGCGAGCACGTCCCGGGGAGCGACCGTGGCGCCCGAGGCGCTCTCACGCAGGGCCGGGCCCTCGGCCGGTCGCGCGTAGAACTCGTCGCGATTGGCCGCCACCACGAGGGGAGCACCGGTGACGCGGCGATGGATGGCGATCAAGGTGCACATGGGGCCCTGCGCGGTGCAATGGGGCCAGCGCCGAGTTCGAGGGGCAGCGCAGCCCGGGCGGAAGGGACCCCCGAGAATACCCGGGCGTCGTCGGATTCGCAACTGCAACTCGTATGCAGGCCCGACGCAAGGGTTTTCGCCGGCGGCCGGCTTGCCTGGCGGGCTGGCGCGCGCGACGGCTCAGCTCACCAGCCGTAGGGCGGGTTCCGACAGGTCCGATTGCTCCTTCCAGCCCCGCTCGCGGCGCAGCTTGTTCGCCTTCCGGCGCGCCGCCTCTTGACTCATCTCGAGGCCGTACCGGGCGAGCAGGTCGTGCAGCTGCGTGAAGTTCTGCTCGATCGTCCTGCGCACGGACTCGAAGCCGTGGTGCACGGCCTCGGCGCGCTTCCAGAAGGCGAGCGGGTTCACGGCGAAGAAGTTGGCGTCGTGCTCGCGGGGCTCGAGCAGCACGATGTCGCCCTTGAAGCGGTCGTCCGCGAGGTATCGCTGGATCCCGAGCTTGAGCCGCGAATGCAGCAGGGTTCGGAACACCTGGTTGAGCACGACCTTGAGCCCTCGGTCTGCCAGGTAGCGCCCGTCAGCGAAATACGAGGAGCCCTCTTCGTCCGCGTCGATGCGGTTCAGGAACGGGCGGAACGGGTTGTAGCAGATGATCAGATCCGCACCCTTCTCGATGGCCACGTCGATGTTCGCCGTGTGGCGCACGCCGCCGTCGACGTAGTCGATGCCATTGATGCGCGCGGGCTTGTAAAAGCCGGGCAGGGCCGTCGACGCCTGCATGGCCTGGGAGATCGTGATCTCGCAGTTCTCGTCAGCGCCGAAGATCGCCCGCTCCGCTGTGTCCAGATCGCACGCGCTGATGTAGAGCTTCTTGTGGCGCTTGCGCTCGAAGGCCCGGAAGTCGTTGGGCAGGTTCATCCGCTCCAGACTCCGGCGCATCCAGCGCTCGAGCCCCGAGTTGTCGAAGAGCCCGCTCGGTATGTGGTTGGTCAGCGCCGGGATCTCGCGCGTGGGCGACACGTGGTCGATCAGCTGGATCGCGAGCTTCTCGAACCGCGTATAGCTGGGACGGCGTAGGAACTCCCGGGCACTCTTCCCGAGTGCCTCGGGAAGGCCTGGAAGCGCCTTCGCGAGCTCGACGCTGATGCTGGGCAGGTAGGTCAGCAGGTCGAAGGTGAATTTGGCGGGTCGGCTCACGAACTCCTGCCAGTTGGGCTGGTAGAAGTCCACCGGGCGGAGTTGGTCGAAGCGGGTGCTGGTGCCCTCGAGCACCTTGACGAACTCGTCCGGCGAGATTCCGGCCGCCAAGGGGACGGACAGCATGGCTCCGGCCGACAGGCCCACATAGATGTCCAGGTCCGTGACCTTGCGGCCCACCAGGAAGTCGTTCAGGGCCTTGAGGCCGCCCACCTTGAAAGCGCCCCCGGAGACCGCTCCTCCAGCCAGGACCAGCGCAACCTTGGGGTTCCGCTTGGGCCGCGACGGATCGCTCTTCTGAATCAGCGTGAGACCCATCAGGAGCCCCCCCCGCCGCGGCTGGGCTGGTTCGGCCTGCGCGGCGTTTCACGCTCGCTCTGGGGGGTATTCGGTTCGACGCGGCCTTGGGAAGAGCGGCTTGAGGAGAGTCCGCGGAGGTTCAACAACTGGGACCGCTGCACTGCGTCAGAATATCGCCGTGTGGAGCCGGAGTCGAGTCTACCCTCTCCCACCCCTGTATTCTACGGTAGCAACGGAAAAAAGTGAAGGACATCCAGCGGATTCCGACCGTGTTGCGAGTGGGAGCGGCCCGGACCGCGAATTCGACCTAAGGGAATAATGCCGCAACGCGTTGGAATCCCGGAACGAAGCGCCGGCGGGCGGGGACTGAGGGGGGACCCCGTCTGGAGCATCGGGGCCTGTGATACGTTCGCCCGCCCGAATTCCCCAGGAGGTTCCCCATGGACGCGCTGCGCGGGGTTGCCGCTGCGCTCTCCGCGGCCCTCATCCTCACCGTACCGGCCCTTGTGCTGCCCGACGCCGCCACTGCGCGGGATGCCGGGGCCGCAGCAGGACGCAAGGGTGAGGACGAGGGCGAGTCGCGGAGGCGCGTGCAGGAGGAGCTGCGCCGCCAGGCGACCATGCTCGAGCGCATCCAGCGCGGCGGGTCCCTGGAAGGCACCGACCTCGCGGCCATCGACCGGACCGACGAGCTCGGCCTCGAGGATCACGCGGATCCGCGCACGGCGCCCGCTGCGCCGACGGATCGCGCCCTGCCCGTGGCGATCTTCGAGGAGGAGGACGTGCGGGTGGAGGCGGGCCGCTGGTGGGACCACCCGAAGGTGAACCTCCTCCGGCGCACCCTCGACGCCGACCGGGACGGCCATCCCGAGCTGGTCCGCTACGTGGACCCCGAGACCGGGCACCTCTTCCGCCAG
>JAPUKG010000385.1 GCA_027295775.1 Pseudomonadota bacterium | reverse complement strand
CCCGCGCCCTGAAACGGGGGGAAGAGCCCGAGGGCCTCGATCAGGTCCACGCCGTCGACCCGCACCTTCACGGTGCCCGGCGCGAAGTTGCTCGACAGGCGTGCCGAGACGACGATCGGCGCTTCGTCGAAGAGATCGCCGGGATCGGGCTCAAAGATGATGATCGTGCCCGCACCGCCGCCGCACCGCGCACCGACCGCGAGGAGGGAGACGACCAGCAGGGCGAGAACGAGCCGTGCGCGCGATTCCATCTCTTCCTCCTCTCCGCCCTACTCTACACTCGTCGCGTGCGGCTCACACTCGCCTTCGCTCTAGCGGTGCTGTGCCTGGCCTCGAGTGTGGCTGCCTCTGCGGAGGGCGGTCAGACCGCCCTGGAGCCTCCCGGACGCCGCCTGGTGCTCGACTACCAGCAGTCCGTCCTGCACATGGGACTGGCCGCCACCGGCCTCGCCCTCTTCGGGTGGGGCGCCTTCCTGCGCCGCTCCGGCCGGTCCGAGCGTTACCGGCGAACGCGCCGGGGCGCCCTGCTCGCCCTCGCCGCGCTCTCCTACTCCTCCTTCTACTACTTCTTCCAGTTCCACCATCCCCACGGTCTCAAGGCCGAGGACGTGTACTCCTATTACATTGGATCGAAGTATGCGCCGGAGCTTGGCTACTTCGGGCTCTACGAGTGTACGCTGACGGCCCTCGTGGAGAACGGCACCGCCAGTCTCGACGAGATCCAGTGGGTGCGCGACCTCCGGACCCTTCGCGTCATTCGGCCGCGGCAGGCCTGGGTGCGCGGCAAGCGCTGCCGAGACCAGTCCTTCGAGCCGGCGCGCTGGGCGGAGTTCCAGCGCGACGTGACCTGGTTCCGAGAGCGCATGCGTGATGCCGACTTCGCGCACCTGATGACCGACCACGGCTACCAGCCCGGGCCGGTGTGGACGGCCATGGCGCGCCCGCTCTCGTCCCTGGCGCCGACGGAGGACGCGGGACCGACGCTCCTCTCGCGCCTCGACCGGCTGGTGGTGCTGGCGGTGTTCCTCGTCGTGGCGTGGGCCTTCGGGCTGGAGGCCGCCTGTCTGGTGGCGATCGTGTGGGGCACGGGCTTCCTGTGGCGTTACGGCTGGATCGGCGACAACTACCTGCGCCAGATGTGGATGGCATCCGCGCTCTCCGGGATCTGTCTGGCGCGCAAGGGAATGCACGGTGGCGCGGGCGCGCTGCTGACCTTCTCGGCATTGCTGCGCCTGTTCCCGGCGGTCTTCGCCCTCGGCTACGTGCTGCAGGCCGCGCTGCGCGGGTGGCGGGAGCGGAGCATTCCTCCCAACGCGGTTCGCTTCGCGATCGGAGCCGGCATCGCCGGCGTGGTGCTCGTCGCCGCCAGCGTCGGGATCGCGGACCGGGGCGTGGCGATCTACGGCGAGTTCTATCAGAAGATCTCGCGCTTCGAGGCGAGCCCGGCCACCAACAAGGTCGGCCTCCCAGTGCTGGCGAACAGCCTGCTGACGCGGGCAGCAGGGGAGGGGGACGAGCCGCCGCTCTGGGCGGTGGTGGGGGTGCAGGGCGCGCGCTGGGCGCTGGTCGCGGCCCTCCTCTGGCTCCTCGGGCGCGCGTTGGCCCGGGCGCAGCCGTGGGAGGGGGCCGCGCTGGGCTTCACCCTGGTGCCCGTTCTAACCCAGCCGACCAACTACTACTACACCTTCGTGCTGGCAGCGGCCCTGCTGGCGACTCGTCGTCCGCGCATCGCGCTCTTCCTGCTCGGCGCCAGCGTGGCATGGTCCGCCAATGGTCTCGTCTTCTACCGGGAGCAGGCGGGCTTCGTCGGCGCCTCGCTGATCGCGCTGGTCTTCTGCGCAGCGCTCCTCTGGGAGATGCAGCGCCCCGCGGCGTCTTCCTCCGCGGCCCGCTAGCGGCTACACCCGGACGCGATCTGCGGAGCGAGCGCGGCCCGGGCTTCGCCGTCCGCCGACTCGAGGGCGCGCTCGAGCTCCGCATGGAGCGCGCCCAGGAAGGCGCGACCGTCTTCGGACTCGAGGAAGCGGGTGTGCTCGGCGATCGCGCCGAGCGAGAGGTCGCGGTAGGCGAAGAGCCCCGCGGCGCGCAGCCGCATGGCCACGTCGTTTCGGTGGCGAAGGACGCTCCGGCTCGCCTGCGCCTCGAGCGCCGCCCTCGACTCGCCCGTCCCACACCGAAGCGCGTGGAGGCCGCGCGCCATGGCCAGGGACACGCCGAGCGCCACCGCCATCACGTTGTCGGTCCGCTGGGTCGCCGCGTCGAGCCGGCGCAGCCAGTCGCGCCTTGTCTTGGACGGAGGTCGGACGGGAATGCCGGCCAGGAAGACCGGCTGCTCGTTCAGGTCCGCGGGGAGGAGAGCTGCCCGCTCCGCTGCGCGGAGAGCGGCGCCGGGCCCCTCGAAGTGGCTGAGGACGACCGCGACCCGTCCGGCCGAGAGGGACTCCTGCAGTCCGCTCTCCACTTGCGCCGCGAGCGCCGACGGAGCGAAGGCGCCGTGGACCTCGCGTTCCAGGGCGGCGAACGCCTCGGGGTCGAGCTCCAACCGCGCCCGGTCGCGGACCACGAGGGTCAACTCGGGCCACTCCTCCACGTGGCCGCGCAGGTCCACCGCGTGGAGCGCCTCGCGAAGCGGAGTGGCGTCGCGCACCTCGGCCGCGCCTGGCGCGGCGGAGAGCACGGCGGCTGCGATCCACAGCTGCGCCCGCGCCCAAAGCCGCCCCCGATCCAACCCGTACGCCCCGCACTCCCGTCCACTCACCAGGGTGCGCAGTATAGGCGATGG
>JAPUKG010000384.1 GCA_027295775.1 Pseudomonadota bacterium | reverse complement strand
TTCGAATCGTTCGACTGGCTTCAAATCGTTGGACTGACTTCGAATCGTTGGACTGACTTCGAATCGTTTGGCTGGCTCTTCCCTACTGCGGCGCTTCGAAGAGGGACGCGACTACCCGGAGCCCGAGCTGAACGAGATCCTGAAACGCCACCATCCCGACTGCGCGACGCTGCGTCGCGAGTTCATCGCCAGCAAACTCATGACCCGGGAGCGCGGCGTCTACCGGCGCACTTCTGTGGAGGTCGCACCATGACTCGCATCGAGCCCCTCTCCCGGGCCGAGCTCGCCGAGTTCGAGCCCTTCTTCCAGATCGTCGAGCAGGGCATGGGCTTCGTGCCGACGAGCCTGTTCGCCATGGGACGGCGCCCCGAGCTGCTGCGCGCGTTCGCCGGTCTCTCGGGAACCATTCTCGGGCCGAGCCGCCTCGAGCCCGAGTTGAAGTCGCTGGTCTCCTTCGTCGCCAGCCGCGCCGCCGGCTGCAGCTACTGCCAGGCGCACACCGGCCACACGGCCCGCCGGAACGGCGCCTCTCCCGAGAAGATCGCGTCCTCCTTCGAGTACGAGACGAGCCCGCTCTTCGACCCACGCGAGCGCGCCGCCCTGCGCCTGGCCCACCACGCGGCGCTGGTGCCCAACGAGGCCACCAACGCCCACTTCGAGGACCTGCGCAGACACTTCGACGACGAGACCATCCTCGAGATCGTCGCGGTGATCGCCCTGTTCGGCTACCTGAACCGCTGGAACGACACCCTGGCCACGACCCTCGAGGACGCCCCGACGGCCTTCGCGGCGGAGACCCTGGGCGAAGCGGGCTGGGAACCGGGCAAGCACGCCTGATCCATGGTCGCCGATCGCCCGTGAGCCGCCAACCGAGCGCCACTGCCTGCTTCAGCTTCGACAACATGGGCGAGGCCGCGGACATCGGCGCCGGACGGCTCGACGGGCCCCGTCCGTCGGGCGCCGACCCCTCGCTCGCGGTCGGCTACCCAAAGCTCTTCGACCTGCTCGAGCGGCGGAGAATCCGCGCCAGCTTCTTCGTCGAGGGCTGGAACGGCGAGAATCACCCGGAGGCGGTGCGAGAGATCGTCCGGCGCGGCCACGAGCTCGGCATGCACGGCTGGCTCCACGAGCCCTGGGCCGAGCTCGAGCCCGCCCGCGAAGTCGTGCTGGCGCGCCGCGCGACCGAGGCCCTCGAGCGCGCCGCCGGCGCGCGGCCAGTCGGCTTCCGCGCTCCGGGAGGGGCCCGCTCCGCCGCCACCGAGGAAATCCTGCTGGACCTCGGCTACGCCTACGACGCCAGCCTGGGCGAGGGGAGCTCGCCCGGTCGCCTGTCTGCGGGACTCGCCCAGGTCCCGTTCGTGTGGGCGGGTGTCGACGGGGCGTACTACCTGCGTCCCGATCCGCCCGAGCCGGCGGAGGTGCGGGACCTCTGGCTCGCCGCGTTGAGGAAGACCGCCGACGAGGGCGGGCTCTTCCTGCTCATCGGTCACGCCTTCCTGACCGGCGTAGAGGATGCTCGGCTCGATGCGCTGGACGCGGTGATGGAAGCCGCCAGCCGCGACACGCGCATCGAGGTGCACACGGTCGGCGAGGTGGCGAGCGCCCTGCCCGTGCCCGCTACTTCCCCTCCCACGCATACGGCTCACCCTTGAGCCAGGCGCGCATGGCGCCGGCGGCGTCTCGCGAGCGCATCGTCTCCTCGAAGCACGCCTGCTCGATGGCCAGCCCGCCCTCGAGGGTCGTCTCCGCGCCGCGCCGGATCGCGCGCTTGGCCGCGGCCAGGGCGAGGGGCGCGCGGCCCGCCAGGGTCGCCGCGAACTCGGCGACCTCCTTGCGGAAGCTCTCCACCGCGTAGAGCCTGTGCACGAGCCCGAGCTCGAGGGCCTGTCTCGGGCTCAGGAGAGCGCCGTGCAGGATCAGGTCGAGGGCGCGGGCCGTGCCGAGCAGCCGCGCCATCCGCTGGGTGCCCCCGGCGCCCGGTATGATCCCGACGTTCGTCTCGGGCAGGCCGTAGTGGAAGTCGCCGTCGGCCATGAGGCGGAAGTCGCAGGCCAGCGAGAGCTCGCACCCGCCGCCCGCCGCGTTGCCGTTGAGTCCGGCGATCGTAACCGCCGAGAGCCGCTCCAGGCGCAGCAGCACCCGGTGGAACGGGTGCAGCTCGCCCGGCGCTTCCGGCGTTGCGGACCTCGCAGCCGCGACGTTCTGCTCCGCGCTCGCGGCCAGCTCGCCCACCTCGTAGTGCGCCACGAAGACCCCCTCGCCGCCTCCGGTCAGAACCAGCACGCGGATCGACGGGTCGTTCTCCACGTCGTCCAGCATGCGCGCCAGCTCGATCACACCGTGGGCGGTGAGCGTGTGGGTCGGCGGATTCGAGAGGCGCGCGGTCCAGATCGCGCCGTCCCGCTCGAGATCGAGGCGCGGAGACGTCATCAGGAGCTCCCGTTAGGCGTAGGTGGCCTTGGTTCCCTCGGCGCGCTCGCCGCGGGCGCGCACCGCCTCCACCGCCTCGCGCAGGTCCGACAGGTAGTCGTCCGCCACCTGGGCGTGGGCGGGCGAGAGCATCAGGTGGACTGCGCGGGGCTCGGTGACCAGGCCGGTGAACCAGCCGCGCTTCGCGAGCTGCCTCCAGACGGCGAAGGGATCGAGCTCGTCCGAACCGTAGGTGAAGAGACCGAGCTGCGGCTCCCCGAACGTGCGCATCCCGGGGATCGCCCGGATCTCGCGCATCAGCTTCTCCCGGGTGTCGGTGACCATGCGGACCTTCTCGCAGTAGCCCTCGACGCCCAGGTAGTGCATGACCGCCCAGGCGGCGGCGATGGCGCCCCCCGGCCGGGTGCCCGCGAACGTCGGCGTGCTCATGCCCCCGCTCGGCCAGCCGTCGAAGGTGAAGACGTGATGCTCCCGCTGCTCCTCGCTCCTGTGGAAGATCGTGGAGGCGCCCTTGGCAGTGTAGCCGTACTTGTGGAGGTCCGCGGAGATCGAGCGCACGCCGGGGATCGAGAAGTCGAATTCGGGCGCGGGAATCCCGTTCATGCGGGCGAAGGGAGTGAAGTAGCCGCCGACGCACGCGTCCACGTGGAGCCAGACGTCGCGCTCGAGGGCCAGGTCGCTCAGCGCCCCGATCGGATCGATCAGGCCGTACGGGAAGCAGGGCGCGGAGCCGACGAGCATGAGCGTTCGTTCGTTGATCGCGTCGGCCATGGCGGGGACATCGGCCGTGAGCGCTTCGCTTACCGGGACCCGCACCACCCGCAGATCCAGGTACCACGCGGCCTTGTCGAAGGCGGGATGGGCCGAGTGCGGCACCAGGATCTCGCCGCCCGCCGTGTCGCGGCCCGCCGCGCGCGCCTGGTTGCGGCACGCCTTCACGGCCATCAGGATGCTCTCGGTGCCACCGGAGGTCATGTTGCCGACGGCGCCCTCGGGCGCGTTCAGGAGCGAGAGGCCCATGTCGAGCACCTCGCCCTCCATGCGCTTGAGGCTCGGAAACGCCGCAGGGCCCAGGGCGTTCTCGGACGAGTAGAGGGCGTAGGCCTCCTTGGCGACGCGCAGCACGTCCTCGCCCGCGTTGAACACGTAGACCGCGGTGCGCGCACGTCGCCAGTCCGCGTCGCCCTTGCCGAACTCGATCATCTCGGCCTGGAGCGAGTCCCAGTCGGTTCCCGTCGCGGGCAGCTCCTTGCGCATGCTCGACCTCCGGCTGCCAGCCAGCCTACCAGATGGGTCAGCGCCCGCGGCCGACGAATCCGAACAGGTGTCCGGCGACCTTGCGGATCTGGATCTCTTCGGAGCCCTCGGTGATCCGGTAACGGCGATGGTGGCGGTAGATGTGCTCGAAGGGCTTGTGCCGCGAGTAGCCAATGCCGCCGTGTACCTGGATGGCCAGGTCCGCCGCCTCGCAGACCAGGCGGTTGGCGCGGTAGTTGGCCATGGAGACGTGATCGGTCACGGCCATGTGATCCTGCCGGTCGAGGTGCCACGCCGTCTTGCGAACCAGGCCGCGCACCATCTCCGTCTCGGTGTGGAGCTCGGCGAGCGGAAACTGGATCGCCTGGTTGGTGGCCAGGGGCTTGCCCCAGGTGACTCGCTCTTTCGCGTACGCCACGGACTCGTCGATGCAGTACTGGGCCGCGCCCACTCCGGATGCCGCCTGGCGGATGCGGTTCTCGTGCACGAAGTGCTGGGCCAGCATCATGCCCTCGCCCTCCACGTGGAGGATCGCCTCGTCGGGCACGCGCACATCGCGCAGCGTCACCTCGGCGTGGTCCGTGGGCATGTTGAAGGTCCACCACATGTGCTCGACGCGGAACCCCTCGCTGCCCGTCGGCACCAGGAAGGCCGTGATGCCCCGAGCCTCCCCGGGCTGGCCCGACGTGCGCGCGAAGATCAGGTCCAGGGTGGCGCTGTGGAGGCCGGTGTTGAAGCGCTTGGTGCCGTTGATCACCCAGTCGGAGCCGGAGCGCGAGCCGTCTCGGCGCGCCGTCGTCTCCAGGTAGGTGGCGTCACTGCCGTGGTTGGGCTCGGTGAGACCGAAGCCCACCCGATGCTCGCCCGTGATCATGGCCTCCACGTACTCGGCGCGCTGCGCCTCGGTCCCGAATTTGTGCACCATCTGCACCATCGGGAAGTTGCCGACGACCGACGACTCGTTCTGGAGGTCGTTGTGGAGACCGAGGCCCTTCGCAGCCAGGTGCTCGCGGATGATCGCCATGGCCAGGTTGCTGCCATTGCGTCCGCCGAGCTCCACCGGCAGACCGAAGCGGAGGTGGCCCGCCGCGTCAGCGCGACGCCGCATCTCGGCCAGCAGCGCCTCCCACTCGGCAGTGGGTACGCCGTCCTCCTCCCAGTTGGTGCGCGCCCACTCGCGCCGGTGATCGAAGAACTGCATGTGCTCGCGCTCGAGGGGCGCGATCTCGGCCTCGATGAAGGCATCGAGCTCGTCCAGGTACGACGCAATCTCGTCGGGGATCTCGAAATCCATGGCGGGCATCCGGGGGTGATGAGCCGACGGCCCACTCTACCCTATTCTCTCCGCGCTCCGGCGAGCCGTGGAGGCCAGGTGTACCCGGTTTTGTTCGAGATCGGCGGCTTCCCGATCCAGAGCTTCGGCGTGCTGTGCGCGCTCGGCGTCCTGGCGGCCGGCCAGGTCGCATCGCGCACGTTCGAGCGCGCCGGCATGACCCGGGACAACGGCATCCGTGCGGTCGTGTGGTGCATGGTCGCCGGGCTGGTCGGATCGAAGCTCTGGTGGCTGGCCGAGCAGGCGGCGCGGGGCACGCTCGGATCGCTCTCGGACGGGCTCTTCTCGGCGGGCGGGATCACCTGGTACGGAGGCCTGCTGGCCGGAACCGGCGCGGCCCTCGCTTTCTCGCGCGTGCAGGCGCTGCCGCTCCGCCGGGTGGTGGACGCGCTCGCGCCGGCCGCCGCCATGGGCCAGGCCTTCGGCCGCGTGGGCTGCTTCCTGGTCGGTGACGACTACGGGCGCACCAGCGACGTGCCGTGGGCGATCGCCTTTCCCGAGGGTCTGCCCCCCACCCTCGAGCCGGTGCACCCGACCCAGCTCTACGAGGTCGCGTGGCTGGTCCCGGTCTCGATCTGGCTGGTCTGGCGTCTCGGTCTGGGACTCGGACCGGGTCCGGGAAGGGGTCGCTCGCCCTCGGTGTTGGGCGAGTATCTCGTTCTCACGGGCGTCGGCCGCCTGTGGATCGAGACCCTGCGCGTCAACCCGACCCTCCTCGGCCCGTTCACGAACGCCCAGCTGGTCGCCCTCGGCTGCATCGCGACCGGGGCCGCGCTCTGGATCGTCCTGCGACGGCGCGACGCCGCAGCGCCCGCCTGACCGCGCACTCAGCCGGCCGCCGCCTCCAGCCGCCGGCCGAGCGC
>JAPUKG010000383.1 GCA_027295775.1 Pseudomonadota bacterium | reverse complement strand
TCGGACCTGGGCGAGGGGTTGCCCGACTACCGCCCGGGCTGCGGCTCGCGCAGCGTCGATCCAAACCTCGCCCCCGAGCTGGCGATCCGATTCGGTGCCGGGGATGTGTTGCGGGCCCGGCGGATCGCTCTCGGCGAGTTCGAAGACGAGATCGAGACGGCCTTCGAGCGCGGCTGGAGTGACGGCCTGCCGGTGGTGCCGCCAACACCGCGCCGGGTTTTGGCGATGCTCGAAGGCACCGCGCGAAGTCCGGACGAGATCGTCGCGGTCGTGCCGCCGGACAACGTCGAATGCACGGTGGAGAAGGTCGCCATCAACGCCGTCATGGCCGGCTGCCGCCCGGACTATCTCCCGGTCGTGCTGACGGCGCTCGAAGCCGTGTGCACCGACGAGTTCAACATGCACGGACTGCTGGCGACGACCATGCCGGCCAGCCCCGTCCTGGTGGTCAATGGACCGATCCGCCGCGCCCTCGGCATGAACTCGGGCAAGAACGTCTTCGGCCAGGGCAACCGCGCCAACTCCACGATCGGGCGCGCGCTCCAGCTCGTGGTGCGCAATGTGGGCGGCGGCCGGCCGGGGGAGGTCGATCGCGCGACCCACGGCCAGCCGGGCAAGCTCTCCTTCTGCTTCGCCGAGGACGAGGAGGGCTCGCCGTGGCAGCCCCTCTCCGTGGATCTCGGTGCCGAGCGCGGCCAGAACACGGTGACCCTCTTCCCGGGCGAGGGGCCGCGCTGCATCGTCGACCAGCTCTCCCGCGATCCGGACTCGCTGGCGCGATCGTTCGCGGTGAACCTGCGCACGGTCCACCACCCCAAGCTGATGATGGCGTTCGACTGCATGCTGGCCGTCGGCCCCGAGCACGCCCGGGTCTTCGCCCAGGCCGGCTGGGACAAGGCCCGGCTCGCGGCGCGAATCCACGAGCTCTTGCTGATTCCCGGCAGCGAGGTCGTCCGCGGTGCCGGGGGCATCGACGAGGGCCTGCCGGACGCTGTCGCCAACGCCACGCTTCCGAAGTTCCGCCCGGGGGGCATCTACATCGTCCACTGCGGCGGTGGCGCCGGGCTCTTCTCGATGGCGATCGGGGGCTGGGTCGGCGGCGCCATCGGCAGCCGCACCGTCTGGTGCGAGATCGGGAGCTGATCTCAAGCGGCCGGCCCCCGGCGCCGATGAGCAGGCGATCCACGGCTGTCTCGGAGCGCCCATGTCGGAAGCGGCGATCAAGGGAATGGCGGGCGCGGCCATCGCGGCCGACGTGCTGCGCCTGCTCGACGAGGGCGCCCTGTCGCGCGATGCCCTCGAGGCCCGGCTCGAGGCGGCCGACCTCGTGATCCTGGACGCCAAGGTGCAGGTGGCCCAGTGGTACCCGCTGGCGAGCTTCGCCCGCATGCTCGAGGTGCTGATGGAGACGGAGGGCGGCGGCGACCCCGAGTACGTCGTCGAGCGCGGGCGCCGCGCGGCCGAGCGCCTCCAGGCGAGCGGCATCTACTCCCAGCTCTCTGCCAACCGGGAGACCTGGGGCGACCGGGTGGGCAGCATCATGGCGACCCTGGGCCCGGGCCTCTACCGGGACAGCGAGTGGCGGTTCGAGCTCCTGGAGGGCGGATCCTCGCGGCCGTTCCGCAGCGAAGCGACGGTGTCCGCGGACTTCCCCGACCTGTTTCGCTACTCGACCCAGGGCTTCATCAGCTTCCTGACCGACATGGTCGCCGACGTGCCGTATCGGGTCACCAGCGAGCGGCCCTCTGCCACCCAGCTCGTGTTCCGAGGCGAGCCGCTCGGCGACTGATTTCTGGTAGCCTCGGATCGATGAGCCGCATTCTCCTCGATCCCACCAGCGAGCGGAGCCTTGCCACCCGGGAGCGCCTGCCCAGGCCCGCGGCGCTCGACGGACTGACGGTGGGCCTGCTGGACATCTCGAAGCCGCGGGGCGACGTCTTCCTCGATCGCCTGGAGGCCCGGCTGAGCCAGGGTGGCGCCGTCGTCCGCCGCTACAAGAAGCCGACGTTCGCGAAGCCCGCGCCGCCGGACCTGCGCCGAGAGATCGCGGTCGAGTGCGGTGCCGTGGTGGAGGCCCTGGCCGACTGAGGCAGCTGCACGTCGTGCAGTGTGCACGACATGGCGAATCTGGAGGCGCAGGGCGTCCCCGGGGTCTTCGTGGCCACCACCGAGTTCGTCGACGGCGCCGAGACCCAGGCCCGTGCGCTGGGCGTGGATCCGGCCGCGGTCTACGTGCAGCACCCCATCCAGGACCGCACGGACGAGGAGATGGTCGCCATCGCCGACACGGTGGCGGACGAGATCCTCGCGAAGCTCGTTTCGTCCTGATTTCACTCCCCGGGGCCCGGGCCCGCCGTCCGCGGACGCCGGGCTAAGCCCCCGGCTCCGTTCGGCCGAAGACGCCGACATGTACTGCACCTCCTGCCGAGAACGGCTCAGTCCGCGGGACAAGAACTGCCCCAACTGCGGGCGGGCCGCGGCGAAACCGAACCTCGGCGCGGGCTCTTCCAGCGCTGGGGACAGCAAGACGTTCCCGCTGTCGCCTTCGTCGTCCTGGGAGGAGGTCGAGCCCGAGCTCCAGCTCGAGGAGCCGGCGGCGGCGGAGCCGCGCCCCGCGCAGCAGAAGCCCCGCAGCGGCGGAGCCAAGGCCGCGCCGGCCCGGTCTCCGCGCAAGAAGGCCGCGGCCAGGAAATCGTCTCCGGAGGATCGACCCCGGGAAGGAGCCCGCTCCATGTTCACC
>JAPUKG010000382.1 GCA_027295775.1 Pseudomonadota bacterium | reverse complement strand
GGAGTCGACACGCTGGTCGGGGCTGCTTGTCTTCGATGTCGGATGGGCGCTCTTCGTCGGGCGCCCAGGCGAGAACACGCTCCACAGCCACCAGGCGATCCAGGTCTGCGTGTCGGCGGAGGCACCGCTCGAGCTCCACGGCGATGATGCCGGCCCCGTGGAAGCATACGGAGTCGCGATCGATTCGCGGGTTCGCCACCGCATCGAGACGCGGAGCTCCAGGGCGGCGTTCCTCTACGTGGACGCGCTGTCCGAGGGAGGACGGCGGCTGAGTGCGAGCTTCGGCGGGGCCGGAGTTCGCGTCGCGTCGGAAGGGGAGCTGGGCCCAGCGCGGCAGGCGCTGAAACGGCTCCGCGCTGGCGACGGATGGGCGGAGTCCGCGCCGGCGCTCCGCCGCCGGATTCTGTCCGCCTTCGTCGGCGACGCGCCCGAGCTGGAGAGTCGGGGTGATCCACGGGTCGAGGAGACGATCGCGTTCATCGGGAGGTCCGTCAGCGAGCGGCGGATCTCGGCCTTCGAGCTGGCCGAGCGCGTGCGTCTGTCGCCGAGCCGGCTCGCGGTCCTGTTTCGCCGGGAGACCGGCGTCGCGATTCGACCCTTCATTCTCTGGACCCGCCTCCAGCGGGCGGTCGAGAGCGCCGGCCGCGGCAAGTCGCTGACCGAGGCCGCCCATGCGGCGGGGTTCGCGGACTCGGCCCACCTGGCCCGGACCTTCCGCCGGATGTTCGGCACCACGTTGTCCGCCAGCGTTGGGCGGCTCGAGATTCGAACCGGTCGCTCTCCCCACGGGTGACGCTGCCGACAACTCGTTTCTTCAAGCGGAAGGGTGCGACGCGGCTCATCCTGATGGAGCGGCCGAGGTCCAACACGGGAGAGCAACATGGAGACGCACCGAACCACGTGCAAGGTCGGCGCCTGCGAGCCCTTCTGCGGGATCGAGGTGGACGTCGAAGACGGGCGGCTGATCTCGGTCCGGCCCGATCGCGAGCATCCCATTACGAAGGGCTACGTGTGCATCAAGGGGATGCGCGTTCCGGACTACGTGAACGATCCCGAGCGGCTGCTCCGCCCGCTGCGGCGGGGGGCCGCGGGCCTCGAGCCGGTGAGCTGGAGCGAGGCCACGCGCGACATCGGCGCCCGGCTTCGCGCGATCCGCGACGCCCACGGCCCGCGCGCCATCGCCACCTACTGGGGGAACGCGGCGGACAGCATCGCGATCACCCTCGCCAACACCTTCTGTCACGCCTTCGGCTCCCCCAACTCCTTCAACGTCCTCTCCCTCGAGTACACGGATCGCGGCGCCGTGGCCGAGCGGGTGCTCGGAAACGAGAACCTGATCCTCCAGCCCGACGCCGCGCGGTCGCGCTTCGCCCTGCTGCTCGGGACCAACCCGGTGGTCACCCAGGGCATGACCCTCCTCCAGCGCCAGCCGGACGTGGGCGGCGCGCTCCGCGGCATCTCGAAGCGCGGAGGCCGGGTGGTCGTGGTCGATCCGCGGCGGACCGAGACCGTGCGGATCGCGGACGAGCACGTGCCGATCCGCCCGGGAACCGACCTCTTCCTGCTGGTCGCCATGATCCGCCGGATCCTCGACAGCGGCCGCTTCGACCGGGAGCTCGTGCGCCGCCAGGCCAGCGGGCTCGACGCCTGGCAGGAGGCGGTTCGAGACCTCGATCCCGAGCGGGCCGCGGAGGTCACGGGGATCGAGCGCGAGCGGATCGAGGCGCTGGCCGACGCCTTCGCGGAGGCGGACGGCGCGTTCGCGACGACCCGCGTGGGCGTGCAAACGAGTCACAACACCACGCTTACCGAGTGGTCGGTCATGACCCTGAACGCCATCACGGGCAACATCGATCGCCCCGGAGGTGTGTACTTCAACCCGGGCGCGTTCGACGTGCCGAGCCTGATCGAGCGCTTCAGCCGGCGTCGCAACCCGGCGACGTCGCGCGTGGGCGACTATCCGCAGATCTTCGGCGGCCCCCCGTGCCCGGTGTTCGCCGACGACGTCCTGTCCGACGATCCCGAGCGCATCCGGGCGCTCGTCGTCGTCGCGGGGAATCCGGTCATCACGTTCCCCCACACCGCGAGGGTGGAGGCGGCGCTGGAGCGGCTGGAGCTGCTGGTGTGCATCGACATCTACCCCTCCGACACCTGCGCGTTCGCTGACTACGCCCTGCCGGCCGCGACCCTGTACGAGAAGGGAGGCCTCCACTTCCTCACCTCCAACTTCGAGCCGCGTCCCTACCTGGAGTGGAAGCCGAAGCTGATCGAGCCCCGCGGCGAGGCCCGACCCGAGTGGCAGATCTTCCGGGAGCTCTCGCGCGCGGCGGGCGTCCCCTTCCTGAACGACCCGTGGGTGGACCGCTTGTCCCGCTGGATCGACCGGCTGGGCATCGGGTTCGGGGAGGAGTTCCTCTACCGCTTCCTGCTACTGGGGCTGGGAAAGCCCGGGCTGGGGCGCCTGAAGCGCAGCCC
This sequence comes from Pseudomonadota bacterium, assembly GCA_027295775.1. Lineage (GTDB taxonomy): Bacteria > Myxococcota_A > UBA9160 > UBA9160 > UBA4427 > JAPUKG01. The sequence goes on along the minus strand of JAPUKG010000382.1, from coordinate 2,885 downwards.
GGGTGGCATCGAGCTCGGGGAGATCCGCTTCGGCCAGCTCCTCGAGCGGGGTCTTCGCACGCCGGACGGGCGACTCCAGCTGGCGCCCCGGGAGTTCGTCGAGGCTCTCGGCGACGCGCTGGCGGCGCCGCCGCTTCCCGACGACCGATTCCCGTTCCTGCTGATCTCCGGGGCCCGCCGGCTCGCCAGCTACAACAGCTGGACCCACCACATCCCCGCCCTGATGGACAAGCTCGAGGGAAACTGGGCGACGCTGAATCCTCAGGACGCAGCGCGTCTCGGGATCGAGGAGGGGCAGACGGTGCGCATCTCCTCGTCCTCCGGCGCGCTCGAGATCGAGGCGCGGCTCTCGGACGACATGCGCCCGGGCGTCGTCTCCGTCCACCAGTTCTGGGGGCACCGCTACGAGACGGGCACGACCACGAGCCGACGCCATCCCGGCGTGAACGTGAACCTCCTCCACGACGACCGGGTTCGCGATCGCTTCTCGGGCATGCCGGTCTACAACGGAACGCCCTGCCGGATCGACCCCGTGAGCGGCGGGTAGTCACTTCCGCAGATATCGATAGAAGAGCTCCTCCACCTCCACATTGAACTCCGCGTTGGTGAGTAGCTCCGGCGAGCGGAGCGCCGTCTCGTGAACCAGGGCCTCGCCGGCCTGGAGCAGGATCCGGCTCGCCAGATCGAGGTTCTCCGGGCGGACCTCGTCGCGATGGGCCTCCAGGTAGGTCAGGGCCATCCGCTGGATGAGCGGAAGCTCCCAGTCCGGGATCTCCTCGGCCAGTGCGTTGTGGAGGCCCGGGTCCTCGGCGTGAATGTCGACGAGGAAGCGCGTGAACTGGTGGATCGCCTCGCGCAGCGGAAGCGCACCCAGGCCGGCCGCGGCGGCCATCAACCGGTTCAGGAACGCCTCCTCGTAGCGGCGGCGCAGCTCGGCCACCAGCGCCTCCTTGTTCGGGAAGTACTGGTAGAGCGAGCCGACCGACACGCCGGCGAGCTGTGCGATCCGGTTCGTGCTCAGTCGCGCCTTGCCCTCCTTCGACAGAATGCGAGCAGTAGCTTCCAGAAGAACCTCCACGGTAGCTTCGGATCGATCCTGTTTCGGTAATTTTTTCAGCGAGTTGTACTTGTTCATGTGCACGCGACTCCGGCTTTGGAATGCGAGTAGAAAACTGAGCTTTAAGCTCGCATTCTAGCGCACATGGAATACAACCCCTTCGACCCCGCCGTCGTCCGCAATCCCTACCCCACCTACGCGGTCCTGCGCCGGGAGGCCCCCGTCTACCGCACGGCGCTCGATTTCGCCGCGGTGAGCCGCTACGCGGACGTCCTGCACGTCCTGCGCAGCCCCGAGCTGTTCTCCTCGTCGGCGATGCGCGACCTGATTGATCGCGTGAAGGAGACATCGCCCGACGCGGACGAGATCCGGGGCGGAGAGACCCTGCTCGGCACCGATCCGCCCGCGCACACCCGCCTGCGCAAGATCGTGAACCGCGCCTTCACGCCGCGGCGCATCGCGGGCCTCGAGGGCCGAATCCGCGAGATCGCGAGTCAGCTCGTGGACGAGTTCGCAGACGAGGGGGAATGCGAGCTGATGGACGACTTCGCGGCCTCTCTTCCCGTCACCATCATCTCCGAAATCCTGGGCATCGATCCGGCGATGCGTCGCGACTTCAAGCGCTGGTCGGACGAGCTCATCCAGGCGATGGATGGAGCGCCCAGTCCCGAGCTCCAGCTCCGCCTCGATCGATCGTTCCTGGAGCGCAAGGCCTACGTCGACGAAGTCGTCGCCGAGCGCCGGCGAAGTCCCCGCGACGACGTCATCAGCGCGCTCGTCCAGGCAGAGCAGGACGAGAACGTCATGACCGAGCACGAGATCGGGAACTTCATCGTCCTGCTCCTGATCGCGGGCAACGAGACCACCACGAACCTGATCGGCAACGCCGTTCTCGCGCTGCTCGATCACCCGCAGGATCTGGCCAAGGTGAGCGGTGATCTCTCACTCGTCCCGAACGTCGTCGAGGAGACCCTGCGCTACGACTCGCCGGTCCAGCTCATGCTGCGTCGCGCGACCCGCGAGACCGAGCTCTCTGGGGTGACCATCTCGGAGGGCGAGACCGTGGCTGTGCTCCTGGGTTCCGCCAACCGCGACGAGCGCCAGTTCGCCGATGCGGATCGCTTCGATCTGACGAGAGACAAGACGCCACACCTCGCGTTCGGATTCGGTACCCACTTCTGCCTCGGCGCGGGCCTCGCGCGGCTGGAGGCGCGGATGGCCCTCGAGACGCTCTTGGGTCGACTCCGCCTTCAGGAGCTCACGGATCGCTCGATCGAGCGGGCGCCGTCCCTCATCGTCCGTGGTCCCAGACGACTCGACCTCCGATTCAGCCCGCGATAACGGCCCGGAGCTTTCGCACTGGCTCAGATGCCGCCCTGCGCGTGCTCCCCCCATGTCTCGGCTAGGGGGCGTCACCATGGTGACCCGGCGCGGCGGGGAGAGCGCCGGCCGGGTATTGGCCCCGGATGAGCTGCAGAAGTCCGTCGAGTCGCTTGAGCTCGCGGCGCGTGCGGTCCGCGTCGCCCGCGTCGGCAGCCTCATGGAGTCCGTCGGCGACCTTGGGGATCTGACCCACGGCGCTCTCCACCCGCGCCCGCTTCGCGGGCTCGAGATCGCCCGACTCCCGTAGTAGGGCCTGGGCCAGCGCCGGGATCGGCTCGGCCTTCTCGTGAATGGTCTCGAGGCGGCCGGCCTCGACGTCGGCGGCGATACCGTCGCGCGCCGACCAGAGGGCCGTCCAGGCGCCGGCGAGGCCTTCGGGCTCGCTGGCGCCGTGGCTCGTCCCTTCGTGGTGCGATTCCTCATCGGCGCACGCGCCGCTCCCCGC
>JAPUKG010000381.1 GCA_027295775.1 Pseudomonadota bacterium | reverse complement strand
CCACGTCTGGATCAATCCGTTCTGGGAGGACGACATCGAGGAAGTCGTCGAGTACATGGGGCCCGGCCGCGTGATCTTCGGCTCCGACTGGCCCCACATCGAGGGCATGGCACAGCCCGCCGGGATCCTGGACGAGATCGGCGGCCTCTTCGACGCCGATGCACGGCGGAAGATCCTGCGGGAGAACACGCGCGAGCTCACCGAGCTGCGACCGGCCTGAAGCTCACGGAGCAACATTCTGCTGTCTGATCGTCAAGACGCTGGGCGCCGGTGAGAGGGCGCCCGAGAATGTCGCAGGAGGAGGAGCCCCACCGTGTCGAAATCCAGCGACGTCCAGGCCGTGGAGTGGGTTCGGGCTGCCGAGCTCGAGCGGCTCGGCGCAGACGGGATCGTGGTGGTGACGGTCGGGGACGCGCGGGTCGCGGTCATCGCCCACGGCGAGCGAGTCTTCGCAGTCGACAACCGGTGTCCGCACATGGGCTTCCCGCTGGACCGGGGCAGCGTGTCGGACGGGATCCTGACCTGCCACTGGCACCAGGCGCGCTTCGACCTGGCCAGTGGCTGCACGTTCGACCTGTTTGCGGACGACGTTCCGGCCTACGAGACGCGGATCGAGGCGGGCGTGGTCTACGTGTCGGCCCAGCCTCGACAGGCGCGGGACGCCCGATTCCACGGCGAACGGCTGCGCCGCGGCATCGAGCAGAACGTGCCGCTGGTGCAGGCGAAGAGCCTGCTCGGCCTGCTCGAGGTCGATGCGTTCGACCGCGTGATCGCGGAGGTCGGAACCTACGCGACCCAGAATCTCGCCAGCTTCAGCGAGGGCCTGGTGCGCCTCACTTGCGTGGCCAACCTCCGCCCGTACTTGACCGTGGAGACGACCTACCAGGCGCTCTTCTACGCCGTACGGCAGGTCGCCGCCGAGACCAGCACCGCCGTTCCGCGCAAGAGACGCAGTCCCCTGGAGCCGGCCGACCACGACCTGGAGACGCTGTGCCGCTGGCTTCGGCAGTGGGTCCAGACACGCCACCTCGATGCGGCGGAACGCACCCTGCTGACGGGTGCCAGGGTGCTCGACGAGGAGTCGCTGGCTGCCCTGCTGTTGGGAGCGGCTGCCGAGCGATTGTTCGCGAACACGGGCCACCTGTTCGACTTCAGCATCAAGGCGCTCGAGCTCGCCGAGCACCTGGGGGACGGCGGAACCGAGGCGGTGCTCTCCCTGCTGACGACCCCCCTCACAAGCGTACGGGGCGAGGAGGAGAGCACGGCCTGGCACCACCCGATCGAGATCGTGGAGCCGCTGAGGGAGCTGGAAGCGGAGCTGCCGGAGCTGCTCGCCCAGGCGGCCCGCGGCGTCTCGAGCGCCGACTGGAGCGATCGACAGGCCCTCGTCGAGGTTCTGCTCGGCGACGATCCCATGGCCATCCTGGCCGCCCTTCGCGACGCATTGGCCCAGGGGGCGCCGCCTGCGCGGCTCGCCGCGAGGGTCGCGTACGCGGCCGCACTTCGTCTGGCGCGGTTCGCGACCTCGAACGAAGTGACCGACTGGTTCAACGTCCAGCACACGATGAACTTCACCTGTGCCGTGCATCGGGCGGTGCAGCGGACCGCTTCCCCCGACGTCGTGCGTGCCATCTTCCATGGCGCGATCGCGGTGTACATGGACCGCTACTTGAACGTCCCCCCCGCTCGTCTGCCGGGAGAGCGGGGGAGCACCCATCCGCTCCCGACGGGCAGAGACGAGCTGCTGGGCGCACTGCTCGAGACCCTCGACCAACGCGCCGAGATCGCGACGGCTGCGGCGCTGGTGTCGCGCTACCTGCGCCAGAAGCACCCATTCGACGCGCTCGTCGACACCCTCACCTTCGCCACCGTGCGCGAGGATCTGGATTTCCACTCGCTCCAGGTGCTGGCAGGCGGCGTGCGGCTGTGTGACGTCTGGAAGGGCGGACTGGAAGTCGAGCACATCATGGTCGGCGTGGTGCGCAACCTGGCAGCCCACTGCCCGACGCGCCGAGGAGGCCAGCAGACGGCCTCGATCGCGCTGCGCCTCCACCGAGGGGACCCCGTCTACGAAGAGGCGGAATCGTAGAGGCGCTGGTGGGCGCTAGCGTGGTCGCGGGAGCCAGGCGCGTTCGGCGGCACCCCGCACGGGCCACACGATGCAGGTCCCCCCGCTCACCGGGCTGGCCACGAAGTCGCACGCCATGGAGGTCGCCAAGTCGCCGGTCGTTCGCGAGATCCGCACGGTGCCGTCCGGCGCTTCGATCGGTGCCAGCCTCTCGGATGACCTCGCTCCGATCTGTGCCGGCCCCGTGGAGAACGCCGCATCGGTCCGGGCCGGAGCTCGCGTCGCCTTGCTGGGCGTCGAGAGCTCGGCGAAGGCCCGCGCAGCGCTGCGCGCCTGGATCTCCGCCACCTGGCGATCGAGCACGGCGGCCACATCCTCGGCGAGCCGATCGCTCCGCTCGTCGGCCGAGGTCGCGCCGGACAGCGCCAGGGCAGTGAGGGTCGCGAAGAGGAGGAGGGACGGGAAGCGTCTCATCGGGGGCTCCGGCCCACTCCTCGACCCGAACCGGTGACGCCTGTAGGTGTTTCCGGCGTGCGCGCCGACGCAGCCGCTGGAGCCCCTATTCGCCCAGCCACCTCCGGAGTGCTACCCCGTGGCTCCCGTGAGCCGAGCCCTCGAACGCCTGATTGAGATCCTCGATCTCGAGCCGATCGAGAAGGACATCTTCCGCGGGCAGAACGAGGCGCCCGATCGGACGCGGCTCTTCGGTGGCCAGGTGGCGGCGCAGTCGTTGGTGGCCGCCGGTCGCACCGTCGAGGAGCGGGCCGTGCACTCGCTGCATGCATATTTCCTGCGTCCCGGCGATCCCGCGGTGCCGGTCGTCTTCAGCGTCGACCGCATTCGCGACGGCTCGTCATTCACCACGCGTCGCGTGGTCGCCATCCAGCACGGTCAGGCAATCCTCAACATGTCCGTCTCGTTTCACGTTTCAGAGCCCGGCTTCGAACACGGCTCCGCGATGCCCGAGGTGCCCGATCCCGAGAGCCTGCCCACCTGGGAGGAGCGGATCCGCGAAGTCGGTGACAAGATCCCGGAAGAGGCGCGCAAGTGGATGCAGGGCGAGCGCGCGATCGACTTTCGCTCGGTCGGTGGCATGTTGATGTTCGGCGACCCCGCCGAAGAGGGAGAGCCGAGCCAGATCTGGATGCGCACCAACGGGACGCTTCCCGACGACCCGTTCCTGCACCGCTGCGTCGCCACCTACGCCTCGGACATGTCGCTGCTCGACAACATCATCCGCAGGCACGTGAAGGGCTTCCGGTTCCGCACGGTGATGATGGCGAGCCTCGACCACGCGCTGTGGTTCCACCGCGACTTCCGGGTGGACGACTGGCTGCTGTACGTGCAGGAGAGCCCCGCGGCCGCGTCGGCGCGCGGCTTCGCACGCGGGCAGATCTTCGATCGCGAAGGCCGTCTGGTCGCATCGGTCGCGCAGGAAGGGCTGATGCGGCCCATCGGAAAGCGCGGCGAGTCAGACGGGAAGCGCGACGAGTCGGACGGCGGAGTCCCTCTCTAGAAGTTGTCCTTGAGCGTCCGAATCCGCCCGAGCTCGGTGGCGTCGGGCGCGCGCACGAACGGGTTCGTCTTCTTCTCGTCCCCGATCGTGGACGGAATCGTCATCTCGTCGGACGTCGCGTCGTGCCAGTCCGCTGCCGCGTTGGCGCGGATCGCCTGGACCCGCTCCAGCTTCGCCTTCATGTCGGCGTTCTCCGGTTCTACCGTCACCGCGAAGCGCAGGTTGCTCTCGGTGTACTCGTGGCCGCAGAAGACACGCACGTCGTCGGGCAGTGCAAAGAGCTTGACGCACAGCGCGTCGTACATCATCTGGGCGTCGCCCTCGAAGAGCCGGCCGCAGCCCGCCGCGAACAGCATGTCGCCCGAGAAGAGCGCCTTCGCCTCGTCGAACACGTAGGCGATGTGGCCCATCGTGTGGGACGGGATGTAGAGGACGCGGGCCGTCTGGTTGCCCACGTCGACCGTATCCCCCTCGTCCACCCCGTCGGTGAAGCCCGGAATCCGGCTGGCGTCCGACACGTGGCCGATTACCGGCACGTCGTAGCGCTTCGCCAGCTCCGGGTTCGCGGCCGAGTGGTCCGCGTGGTGATGAGTCGACAGGATCTTCGTTACCCGCGCTCCGGTCTCGTCGACGCGTCGGACCACGGGCTCCACCTCGGGCGCGTCGACCACGGCCGCCTCGCGCGTCTCCTCGCAGATCACGAGGTACGTGTAGTTGTCTCGCCAGGTGGGGATGCGTTCGATGCGAAGGCCCATGGAGCGAGGCTAGCAGCCCCGCTCAGAGCAGATCAAGCTGGGTCCAGCTCGGGATCTCGTCTGCGTCGGGCGGCGGCGGGGATGGCGGGCGGGTGGTCCAGGCGGGGCAGATCGGCTTGTACTCGCACCAGCTGCACAGCGGGATCGGGGTCGGCGCGAACTCCTTCTCGGCGCCGATCCGGTCGATCAGCGAGATCGTCTCCAGCCGAAGCGCCTCCAGCTCCTCGGCGTTGCGGGTGGACGTGCGCACCTGGCCTGAGGAGACGAAGTGCCACTTCAGCCGGATCGGCTCGCCGGGGAAGCGCTCGCCCACGCCGAGCTGATAGAGGGCGAGCTGGCGGTCCTTGTCGAGCTGCTTCTGGCTCGGCACCCGCTGGCCTGTCTTGTAGTCCTGGATCTCGATCACACCGTCCGCCGCCCGCACCAGTCGGTCGATGACACCCCGGATCCGGTAGCGCCCGGCGGCGTCCAGCTGGAACTGCACCTTCTCCTCCAGGGCCAGGGTCTCGTCGGCGTCGAAGGGGTAGTGGCGCTGGTAGAAGTTGCGCAGACAGCGTTCGCCGAGTCCGCGGTAGAAGGAGAGCGGCGTCCCCTCGCGCACGATGCGCACGCGCTCCGGGTCGAAGGTCTCATCCCAGAGCGCGTGGTAGCGATGGACCACCTTCTCGACCGCCGGCACCATCCCCTGGCCCACGAATACGTACAGGCGCTCCAGGATCTCGTGGACCCGCTTGCCGACGAAGGCCTCCACGCTCTCGGTCTCGGCGGGGATCTTCTCGATGTACCGGAAGTGGAACTGCTTGGGGCAGTTCTCGAAGCTGGACAGGCGGGAATGGCTGAATACCGTCGACACGGAGCCCCCGCGTTCCAGTATACGGGGGAGCTGCTAAACTGGCGCGTCGGCGGTCTCGCTGGGGGGAATTCTCTCTCTCGAGGTTGCCATCGAGGTCGTGTCCGAGTGCGCGGACGACTGGGACATCGGAGCGGCGTGCGCGGACTGATCCTCCTGATCTCGACCGCGCTACTGCTGGGGCTCGCCGCGCTCGCGGCTGCCCAGTCGTCGACCCGGTCCGAGCCCGAGGCCCCTCCCCATCCCGACTGGGCCTACGGTCTGGCCCACGACCTGATGAGCCCGTTCTGTCCGGGGCGCACCCTGGCCGAGTGCCCGAGTCCCCAGGCCGACGAGCTGCGCCTGTGGATCCTGACCCAGGCCGCTGCCGGGGCCAGCCAGGAGGAGGTGGAGGAGGCCCTCTACGCCCGCTTCGGCGATGCCGTCCGCTCGACACCGCGCGCCGAGGGCTGGGGCCTCACCGCCTACGCCGTTCCGATCGGAGGCTTCCTGCTCGGCGGCGGAATCGTCGTGTTCGTGCTGCGGCGCATGGTCGCGGGCGGGCAGGGCGCGCCGGCCGCGACCCCGTCGACCGGCACCCCGCCCGCCTCCGATCCCGAGCTCGAGCGCCTGCTCGACGAGGAGCTCGGGGACTGAGTCGATGAAGATCTACACGCGCCGCGGCGACGGGGGCGAGACCGATCTGTTCGGGGGCCAGCGCGTCTCCAAGAGCGATCTCCGCGTGCGGGCCTACGGAGAAGTCGACGAGCTGAACGCCCAGGTCGGCGTCGCCTGTGCCGCCAGCGTCCAGGCTGAGATCCGGGACCTGCTCGAGGCCGTGCAGCGGACTCTCTTCGACCTGGGCGCGTACCTGGCGACACCCAGCCCCGACCGCCGGGACGAGACCGGCATCCCGGGGGCGGGCCCCGAGGAGGTGGCGGAGCTCGAGGCCCACATCGATCGCCTCGAGCGGGAGCTGCCCGCGCTGAAGAGCTTCGTTCTGCCCGGTGGCACGTCCGCGTCGGCGGCCTTCCACGTGGCGCGCACCGTGTGCCGCCGCGCCGAGCGCAGCCTGGTCGAGCTACACGGCCGCGAGCCGCTGGACGCGTCAGCCCTGCGCTATGTGAACCGACTCTCGGACCTGCTCTTCGTGATTGCGCGGGTCGAGAACCGGCGGGCCGGCGCGGGCGACGTCGAGTGGGTGGGTCGGCGCCGCTAGCCCGATGTAGGCGACTGGCTCGTCCAGCCGCGAGCGGATCGCGAAGCCGATCGCCAGGCCCACCAGGAACGAGACCAGCAGCGAGAGTAGGATCGCGCGCACGACCTTCACGCGCACGCCTCCGCCAGCGCGGTCTCGATCTCGCGAGCCACGTCGCGCACCAGCCGGAAGGCCGAGCTGCCCTCGGCCGCGCCCAGCCGTTCGTCGAGCTTCTCGCGGCCGCCGAAGCGCTGGATGCCGTAGCTGCCGTAGCGCCGGACCAGCGCCTCGCGCACGAACGCGATGCGACCCCGGCGGCGGCGCTCCTTCAGGCCCCCGGTCGCTTCCAGGTGGCGCCGATGCGCCTCCATCGCTTCGAGCACAGCGTCGACGCCGCCGCCGTCCCGGGCCGAGGCGCGCAACACGACGGGCGCCCAGCCGTCCTCCGGCGCCTCGCCCAGCCTCAGCCCCGCCTGGAGCTCGGCCGCGGTGCGCTCGGCGGCCGGGCCCAGGTCGGTCTTGTTGACCACGAACAGGTGGGGCAGCTCGACGATTCCGGCCTTCATGAACTGGAGCAGGTCGCCGGCCGCGGGCTGGGCCACGAAGGCGAGGGTGTCCACCAGCCCGGCCACCTCGGACTCGGACTGGCCCACCCCCACCGTTTCGACGAAGACCCAGTCGAAGACCGCGCAGAGCACCTCCACGCCCGCAAAGGTCGCGTCCGCCAGTCCGCCCAGCCGGTCCCGGGCGGCCATGGAGCGCACGAACACGCCCGGGTCGCCGGCCGCCGAGCGCAGGCGCACTCGGTCGCCGAGCAGCGCGCCGCCGCTCTTCGGGCTCGACGGATCCACCGCGATGATGCCCACGCTCCGCTCGCGGCGGCGCAGCGCGCGCACCAGGGCGTCGAGCAGGGTCGACTTGCCGGAACCGGGGGCGCCGGTCACGCCGACGCGCAGCGCGCCGCCGTCGCCTACCTCGCGCTGGAGTCGGTCGAGCAGCGCGAAGCTCTCGTCGCGCCTGGCGGGGCGCCGATCGTCGATCAGATTGAGGGCGTCGGGAACCGCCGCGCGGTCGCGGGCGAGCAGCCGCTCCGCGAGCTCAGTGGAGGCCATGGGACTCCGCGACCACGTCGACCATCTCTCCCATGATGCGGGTGAGATCGAAGTCCTTGGGTGTATACACGCGGCGCACCCCGGCCTCGGTGAGCGCCCGGGCGTCGGCGTCGGGGATGATCCCACCCACCACGACCGGTAGGTCCAGACCGGCCTCCTGGAGCCGCCGCAGCACGTCCATGACCAGGACGCCGTGCGACCCCGACAGGATCGAGAGTCCGATCAGATGGACGCCTTCATCCCGGGCCGACTGCACGATCTCCTCGGGCGTCAGGCGGATGCCGTCGTACACGACCTCCATGCCCACGTCCCGGGCCCGCACCGCGATCTGCTCGGCGCCGTTGCTGTGGCCGTCGAGGCCGGGTTTGCCCACCAGGATCTTGAGGGGCCGCCCGAGCTTCTCGCCGAGCTTGCGCGTGCGCTCGCGCACCTCGAGGGTCTCGGCGCTGGCGGCCCGCGGCTGGCCGCCGGACACGCCGGTGGGCGCCCGATACTCCCCGAACAGGGCGCGCAGCGCGTCCGCCCACTCGCCCGTGGTCACTCCGGCGTGGGCCGCGCGGATCGAGGGCGGCATCACGTTGCCGCCGTTGGCGAGCACGTCGCCCAGGTTCGCGAGGGCCGCTTCTACCTCCTTCTGGTTGCGCTGGCGGCGGAAGGCCTGCAGGCGCTCGATCTGCTCGCGCTCGGCGTCGTCGTCGACGACCAGGATCGATGCGCCCGCATCGCCGGTTGTGAGCAGCGAGGGCTCGGCCTCGGTGTACGCGTTCAGGCCCACGACGATCCGCTCTCCGGATTCGATCTCGCGCACGCGCGCGGTGTGGGATTCCACCAGCCGCTGCTTCATGTAGGCGTTGTCGACCGCCGCCACGGCGCCGCCCATGTCGAGCACCCGCTGCAGCTCCTCGCGGGACGCCTCCACCAGCTCCGCCGTGCGCGCCTCGATCACCACCGAGCCGTCGAAGATGTCCTCGTGGTCGAGGAGGTCGGTCTCGCAGGCCAGGATCTGCTGGATGCGCAGGGACCACTGCTGGTCCCAGGGCCGGGGCAGTCCCAGCGCCTCGTTCCAGGCGGGGAGCTGGAGCGCCCGGCAGCGCGCTTTCTTCGAGAGGGTCACGCCCAGCGACTCGAGCACGATCCGGATCACGTTGTTCTCGGGCTGGGCCTCGGTGAGTCCCAGGCTGTTCACCTGCACGCCGTAGCGGAAGCGGAGCAGCTTCTCGTCCTCGATCCCCTAGCGATCACGGCCCAGCCAGTCCCACAGCTCGGCCATTGCCCGGCATTTGCAGACCTCTTCCACGAAGCGGATGCCCGAGTTCAGGAAGAACGAGATGCGTCCGAAGACCCGAGCGATGGCCTGGTCGGGGAGGTCGCTCCGGGCGCGCACCGAGTCGAGCACGGCCACGGCGTTGGCCATGGAGTAGGCGATCTCCTGGACCGGCGTCGCGCCCGCCTCCTGCAGGTGGTACGAGCAGACGTTGATCGGGTTCCACCTGGGGATCGAGTCGACCGTGTACGCCACCATGTCGCTGATGAGGCGCATGGAGGCGTCCGGCGGGAACACGTAGGTGCCGCGGGACAGGTACTCCTTGATGATGTCGTTCTGGGTCGTGCCCTCGAGCTTCTCCGGCGCCACCCCCTGGCGCTCGGCCGCCGCAGCGTAGAGCGCCAGCAGCCAGGCCGCGGTGGCGTTGATGGTCATCGACGTGTTCATGCGGTCCAGCGGGATGCCGTCGAAGAGCCGCACCATGTCGTCCAGGTGGCCGATGGGTACGCCGACCTTGCCCACTTCACCCCGGGCCAGGGGATGGTCGGCGTCGTAGCCCGTCTGGGTGGGCAGGTCGAAGGCCACCGACAGCCCCGTCTGGCCCTTGGCCAGGTTGCTTCGGTAGAGCTCGTTGCTCCGGGCCGCCGACGAGTGGCCGGAGTAGGTCCGGAAGATCCAGGGTCGGTCGCGTTCGCGGGCCATGGCGGGGCTCGTCAGCCTCCGTAAGTACCCGAGCAGCCTAACGAAAACGGCATGCTGGGGCAATCGGCGGTATCCTGTCGACGATGCAGGAGCAGGAGTTCTTCTACCGCCTGACGCCGGACCGGGTGCTCGCCGCGGTGGAGTCCGCCGGCTTCGTGCCGACTGGTCACTGCAGCGCGCTGAACGCCCTGGAGAATCGCGTCTACGACGTTCGCGTCCACGGCCAGCGCGACAGGCCCGACGAGTCGCGGCACCTGGTCGCCAAGTTCTATCGGCCCGGTCGCTGGAGCCGCGAGGCGATCCTGGACGAGCACCGGCTGCTCTTCGCGCTGCGCGCCGAGGAGATCCCGGTCTGCGCACCCCTGGTCTTCGCCGACGGGGACTCGCTGCACGAGGTCGAGGGGATCCACTACGCGATCTGGCCGCGCACCGGCGGGCGCGCACCCGACGAGTTGGACGACGACGAGGTCCGCGTGCTCGGGCGTCTGCTCGCACGCATTCACAACGTGGGAGAGGCGACGGGCGCGCCGCACCGGCGGGTGCTCGACAGCGAGAGCTTTGCCCTCGAGCCTCTGGCGCTCCTGGAGGAGGGCGGCTTCCTGCCGCCGGCCTGTGCCGAGCGCTTTCGGCGAGCCGTTCTCGAGCTGGCGGGGCTCTACGAGAGCCGCAGCCGGGATGTTCCGGTCCTCCCCATTCACGGCGACTGTCACGCCGGCAACCTGCTGCGCGGCGAGGACGGCTGGTTCTTCCTCGACTTCGACGATCTGGTCGCGGGTCCGGCGGTCCACGACGTCTGGATGCTGCTGCCGGGCCGCGATGCCGAGGGGGCCCGCCAGCGCCAGGTCCTGGTGGAGGCATACCGCGAGTTCCGCGACTTCGACGAGCGCACGCTGTCGCTGGTCGAGCTCCTGCGGGCCTTCCGCTTCGTCTTCTACGCGGCGTGGATCGCGCGCCGCTGGGAGGACCCGGCCTTCCCGGACGCCTTCCCGCACTTCGGGACCGACGCGTACTGGGAGAACGAGACCCGCGACCTGGAGGACCAGCTCGAGCGCATCCGGGGCGGCGAAGCCGGCGCGGATGCGGGGGAAGGGGCCGGTCCGACGACGGCGGGCGACGGCGCGGAGCTCACCAACAAGGACTTCTTCTGGGATCTCTGAGGCGCGGTCGGGGTAGCATCGGGCCATGACTGGAGACGGCTCCCGGCGCTGGGGGACGGCGCTGCTGGTGCTGGGGCTGCTGGCGCTGGGCTTCGCCTTCGGCTTCCAGAAGGTGCGCACCTTCGACTACTGGTGGCACCTGCGCACCGGTGAGGTCATCGCCGAGACCGGCAGCGTCCCCACCACCGATCCCTTCACGTACACCGCCGAGGGCGCGCCCTGGGTCGACATCCACTGGCTCTTCCAGCTCGGCCTGCGCGGGGTCTACGGGATCGCGGGTCACGACGCCGTGGTGTGGATGAAGGTCGTGCTGGTCTGGGGGCTGATCGCCATCGTCGGGTCCATCGGCTGGCGGCGCGAGCGGCCCGCGGTGACCGCGTTGGCGGTGGGACTGATGCTGCTCGTGGCGGGAGACCGCTTCATGCCCCGCCCGGAGCTGCCCTCGTTCCTGCTGCTGGCGGCGGTGCTCGGCTTGCTCGAACGCGACGGTCGCAAGCCGGACCGCTGGCTCTACGCCGTGATCCCGCTGCAGATCCTGTGGGTCAACGTGCACGGGCTGTTCGCCCTCGGCATCGCCGTGTGCGCGATCTACGCCGCGTCCGAGGTGCTGCGCCCGGTCCTCCATCCCGGCGAGTCGATTCGCCTCCGCCAGGTGACCCGGCTGGTCGCGCTCACGGTCCTCGCCGCGCTGGCCTCCCTGGTCAACCCGAACGGCCTGGACGGCGCCCTGTATCCGATCCAGCAGCTGGGCATGATCGGTCCCGAGGAGGAGCGGGGTCTGTTTGGCACGGTGATCGCCGAGCTGGTGCCGCCGCTGGCGGGGATCAGTCCCACTCCTCGGCTGGTGCTCGGACTGGCTGGGGCGATGGTGGCCGCGACCTTCGTCGCCATGGCGGCAAACTGGCGGCACGTTCCCGGGGCGCACCCGCTCCTGTTCGTGGCCTTCGCCTACCTCGCACTCGGTGCGCGCCGGAACATGGCGCTGCTCGGCATCGTCTACGTGCCGATCCTGGTGCACAACGCGAATGCCTTCTTCGATCGCCACCCGCTCCCCCGTCGCTGGGCAGGCGCCGCCGTCATCGCCGTGGTCGCATGCCTGGCGGTCATGGCCGTGGACGTCGGACGCGGGACCTTCTTCTCGCGGATCGGGTCGACTCGAGAGCCGGGCCTGGGTGTCTCCCAGATCTACTACCCGATCGGCGCCGTCGAGTGGATCGCCCGCGAGAAGCCTCGCGGTCCCATTGCCCACCACATGGCCGACGGCGGCTACATGCTCTGGCACCTGTATCCCGAGTATCCGGTGATGGTCGACGGGCGGCTCGAGGTCTTCGGCCCGGAGCTGTTCGGGGAGCTCCAGTTTTCGGGCCCGGAACGCTTCCGCGCGCTGGACGAGAAGTACGACTTCGGCGTCGTTCTGGTGCACTACTCGCTCACCGCGGCGTCACCGCTGATCTGGTGGCTGCATCTCAACACCAACTGGCGTCTGGTCTACCTCGACGAGGTCGCGGCGGTCTTCGCCCAGGTGCGCTCGGGCGAGATCTTTCGCTGGCAGGAGATCGACGTCGACGCCCCGGATCTCTTCGGCGAGCGGGACCTGCCTCCGGGACGCCTCGATCGCGCCTACCGGACCGGCCGCACCGGGTGGTACCAGGCGCTGCGCCGCTTCGACCGGGCGCTGGCCGAGTGGGAGGTCCAGCTGGAGCGCAATCCCGGCACGGAGCGCGGTGACGCCATCCACGCCAGCCTGCTCGCCAACGCGGGGAAACGCGCGGCGGCGGAGGCGATCCTCCGGCGCCTGCTCGCGGAGGATCCGGAAGCGCCATCGCTGTGGAGCCAGGTGGGCGACCTGCGCATGCGGGACGGCGACCGCCAGGGGGCCATCGACCACTACGACCGGGCGCTGGCGTTGGATCCCCGCTACGCCTACGCGGTGCTCCAGCGCGGCACGGTGGCAGAGCTCGAGGGCGACCTCGACCACGCGAAGCTGCTCTACTCGCAGGTGCTGGCGATCACCGCGCCCTACGACACCCGCTCCCTCGAGGCGCGGAGGCGACTGCTGGCGCTCGCCGTCCGAGAGCCCTGAGGGCCGCTCAGGGCGTGACGTTGACCAGCGTTGCGAAGATGGTCAGGGTCAAGTCGTCGCCGTTCGGGTCCGCGATCCCGCCGTTCTGGAACTGCACGACACCGGAGCCCGGATTGGTCGCCTGGATCGTGACGGTGGCCACCTGGAAGACGCCGGTGGCGGCGGGCGCTCCGTGCCGGACGTCGACGATGCCGCGGATGGTTCCCTGCCCCGCGTCGATGGTGGGCGGGACGAACCACTGGGAGTCGTCGTCGAAGTCCGGATGCGGGACCACCGAGACCGGGACCATCCGCGCTGGATCCATGGCCACGTCGAACTCGAAGGCCTGGGCCTCGTCCGTGGTGTGGATGTAGAGATCGACCGTGAAGCTCTGGCTCACCGCGACGTCGACGCTGCCCGGAATCGAGTAGACCGTCGCCTTCCCGTCGCCAGTGCCGCCACCGCCACCGCCACC
>JAPUKG010000380.1 GCA_027295775.1 Pseudomonadota bacterium | reverse complement strand
CGCCGGGCCGGATGCGCCGGTAGAGCCGTGGCACCGTCTCCAGGTTGTGGTTGTAGACGTCGGGGCCGGCGTCGGCCACGGTCTCCGGAGCCCCGGGCTTGCGCCGGAAATCCGGCGTCAGCACCTCGACGGTCGTCTCGGAGCAGCGGGCGCGGAGCGCCTCGATGCAGGCGACGAACTGGGACGCGCCGCCGTCGTCGAGATCGTCGCGGTCCACCGACGTCACCACCACGTGCCGAAGCCCAAGCTCAGCCACGGCGCCGGCCAGGTGTTCCGGCTCCCGCGGGTCCACGGGATCCGGCAGCCCCGTCTTCACGTTGCAGAACGCGCAAGCGCGGGTGCACACGCTGCCGAGGATCATGACCGTCGCGTGCCGCTCCGCCCAGCACTCGCCGATGTTCGGGCAGGCGGCCTCCTCACACACCGTGTGCAGGTCCAGGCGCCGCATCAACGCGCGCACCTGCTGCACCTCGGGCGAGGTCTTCAGGCGGACCCGGATCCACGGGGGCTTCGGCAGGGGCCGCAGGCCCTGGGTCTCCGTGCCCTCGATCTGGATCCGCTCTCCTGCCATGTCGCATCCCATGGGCAGCGCCCGGCTAGATGTGCAGTGCCCGGCCGTAGGCCTGGAGGACGGATTCGTGCATCATCTCCGAGAGCGACGGGTGCGGGAAGATTGTGTGCATCAGCTCCGCCTCGGTCGTCTCCAGGTTCCGCGCCACGGTGTAGCCCTGGATCAGCTCGGTGACCTCCGCGCCGACCATGTGCGCACCGAGGAGCTCGCCCGTCTTCGCGTCGAAGACCGTCTTCACCAGGCCGTCGGTCTCGCCCATGGCGATCGCCTTGCCGTTGCCGACGAAGGGGAACTTCCCGACCCGCACCTCGTAGCCCTCCTCCCGGGCGCGCGCCTCGGTGAGGCCCACGCTCGCGATCTGGGGACGGCAGTAGGTGCAGCCGGGAACCAGAGTCGTGTCGAGGGGGCGGAGGTTCTCGACGCCGGCGATGCGCTCGGCGCAGAGGACGCCCTCGTGGGTGGCCTTGTGGGCCAGCCAGGGCGGACCGACCAGGTCGCCCACCGCGTACACCCCGCTCTCGCCGGTCTCGAGCCACTCGTTCACGACCACGTGCCCGCGGTCGACCTGCACGCCGGTGCCGTCGAGGCCGACGTCCTCGACGTTGCCGGTGATCCCGACGGCCAGCACCACCCGGTCGACAGCCACCTCCTCGCCCTCGCCGCCCGCGACTTCGATCGCCGCCACGGCCTTGTCGCCGCTCGTGTCCAGCCGCGTGACGGTGGCGCCGGTGCGGATCTGCATGCCCTGGCGCTCGAACTGCTTGCGCGCGTTGGCCGCGATCTCCTCGTCCTCGGCGGGCAGGATCTGGGGCAGCATCTCCACCACCGTCACCTCGGCGCCGAGGTCTCGGTAGAAGCTCGCGAACTCGATCCCGATGGCGCCCGAGCCGATCACCAGCAGCGAGCCCGGCATCTGGTCGGGGACCATCGCCTCCTTGTAGGTCCAGACGAAGCGGCCCTCGGGCTCGATCCCGGGCAGCGTCTTCGCGCGCGCACCGGTGGCGAGCACCACGTGGGGCGCCCGCAGCTCGACCGCCTCGCCGCCGTCCCGCTCGACCCGCACGCAGCCCGGCCCGGCCAGCCGGCCGTGCCCGTCCACCACGTCCACCTTGTTCTTCTTGAGCAGCCCCTTCACGCCGGTGTTGAGCCGCTTGGCCACCTTGCGCGAGCGCGCCACCACCTTCTGGATGTCGAAGCGGATGTCGCTGGCGCTGAAGCCGAACTCCTCCAGCCGGCCGAGCAGGTGGTAGATCTCGGAGGCGCGCAGCAGCGCCTTGGTGGGAACGCAGCCCCAGTTGAGACAGATCCCGCCCAGGTGCTCGCGCTCGACCACGGCCGCCTTCATTCCGAGCTGGCTCGCGCGAATCGCCGCGGGGTACCCGCCGGGCCCGCCGCCCACGATCACCAGGTCGTACGCATCCGCCATCGGTCGTGCCCCCTCCTCCGGAGCAGCATAGCCTTCGTTTCGACTCACGGCGGAGCCCGCTGGAGCCCGGAGACGGTAGAGTTGGCCCATGGCCGTCCAGGGACCGCTGGAAGGTGTGACCGTTCTCGATCTGACCCGCGTGCTCGCGGGCCCCTATTGCACGATGGTGCTCGCCGATCTCGGCGCCCGGGTGATCAAGGTCGAGCGGCGCGACGGGGGCGACGACGCGCGCGCGATCGGACCCTTCTTCGAGAGCGCTTCGACGGGCGCGCGCAAGTCCGCCTACTTCGCGTCCCTGAACCGCGGCAAGGAAAGCATCGCCCTCGACCTACGCGATTCCGCCGACCGCGAGACCTTCGAAGCGCTGCTCGCCCGCTGCGACGTTCTGGTCGAGAACTTCCGGCCCGGGGCGATGGAGCGGCTGGGCTACGGCTGGGACGACCTCCACGCGCGCCACCCGCGGCTCATCTACGCCGCCGCGTCGGGCTTCGGCCACACCGGCCCGTACGCCAACCGCCCCGCCTACGACGTCATCGTCCAGGGCATGGGCGGCATCATGAGCCTCACCGGCGAGCCCGGCGGCGAGCCCACCCGGGTGGGCACCTCGATCGGCGACATCGCGGCCGGTCTCTTTACCGCCATCGGCGTGAATGCGGCCCTCTACCACCGCGCCCAGACCGGCCAGGGCCGCAAGATCGACGTGGCCATGCTCGATTGCCAGGTGGCGCTGCTCGAGAACGCCCTGGCCCGCTTCCAGGCCACGGGCGAGGTGCCGGGCCCGATCGGCTCGCGCCATCCCTCGATCACGCCCTTCGGCGCCTTCCGCACGGCCGACGGCCACCTGGTGATCGCCGCCGGCAATGACGCGCTGTTCCGCAAGCTGTGCGACACCGTCGGCGACCCGGAGCTGGCCGAGCGTCCCGCGTTCGCCAGCAACGAGCTGCGCACCGAGAACGAGCCGGAGCTGCGCGCGGCGCTCGAACAGGCGCTTGCAGCGCACCCGAGCGCCGAGTGGCTCACTCGGCTGGAAGCGGCGGGCCTTCCCTGCGGCCCCCTCCAGGACGTGGCCCAGGTGCTGGCGGATCCCCAGGTCCGGGCGCGCAACATGATCGCCCATGTCGCCGACCCCGACGTCGGCGAGCTGCGCATGGCCGGCAACCCGATCAAGATCTCGGGCTTCGCGGACCCGGACACCCGCTCTCCCGCGCCGAACCTGGACGCCGACCGCGAGCGGATCCTGGCGGAGCTGGACGAGCCGTCGGACTAGCGCTTCTCCGCCACGAAGAGCCAGTCCCAGGGCAGCGGCCGCCCCATCCAACGGGGCGGGCCATCGAATTCCTCGTCCCAACCGAACTCGAGCTTGTCCGTGCTCACCACCGAGAAGTCGGCCGCCGCGAAGAGCAGGTCCGCCTCCTCGCGCAGGTAGCACTTGGTGCGCTCTCCTCCGGCGAGCAGGACGCCGCGCAGCAGGTCCGCCGCCGAGCGGGCCGTGGCGCCCATGCTCATGCGCAAGGCATCGCGCTCCGAGTGACCGAGGGAGCGGTTCCACTCCGCGTAGCGCTGGCCCGCGTAGAGAACCGACTCGGTGGACGGCACCAGGGCCAGCAGGCGCCCGCC
>JAPUKG010000038.1 GCA_027295775.1 Pseudomonadota bacterium | reverse complement strand
ACGGCCGGCACGTTCACCTGACGGGCGAGCAGGATGTGCTCGCGCGTCTGGGGCATCGGCCCGTCGGCAGCGGACACCACGAGGATGGCGCCGTCCATCTGGGCCGCCCCGGTGATCATGTTCTTGATGTAGTCGGCGTGCCCCGGGCAGTCGACGTGGGCGTAGTGGCGCTTGTCGGTCTCGTACTCCACGTGAGCGGTCGAGATCGTGATACCCCGCGCCTTCTCCTCGGGCGCCTTGTCGATGTCGTCGAAGCCCAGGGCGCTCGCAAAGCCCTTGTGCGCCTGGAGCCGGGTGATCACCGACGTGAGGGTGGTCTTGCCGTGGTCGACGTGACCGATGGTCCCGACGTTGCAGTGCGGCTTGGTCCGCTGGAAGACTTCCTTGGCCATCTTGTTCTTGGGGTTTGGGAATGGTTGTGGGCGCTCAGGCCCGGACGGGTTGTCTGGAAGGCGGCACGAGGGGTGCCGCTTGAACGGTGGAGGGGACCTGGAGCTGCTGATGGGACTTGAACCCATGACCTCTTCCTTACCAAGGAAGTGCTCTACCACTGAGCTACAGCAGCAGGGGGCGCGGCCTGGAGCGGGCGATGGGAATCGAACCCACACGTTCAGCTTGGAAGGCTGACGTTCTACCATTGAACTACGCCCGCGAGCGTGCTCCTGGTCGGGGGCGCTCCGGTTTCGGGGCTGCTCCCTCCCCTTCCTCATGCCCCTTCCTCATCCAAACGGGGGGAGCCCGCCGGCTGGCGACGAGACGGGACGTGCGCTCGGCCGCGCTGCGGGGCGAAGAGGTGGTGGGGGGAGCAGGATTCGAACCTGCGAAGGCTGTGCCATCAGATTTACAGTCTGACCCCTTTGACCGCTCGGGAATCCCCCCGCGCGCATGCTGAGCGATGGTCCGGTGCTGGCGCGAGGCGCACTCGCCTCGCTCCCGTCTCATCCAGGTCCTGTCTCGTTGCCAGGGAACAGCCCGGCGCGGCGCCGGGAAGGCGGAGCCAGCGGCGGGATTCGAACCCACAACCACCTGATTACAAATCAGGAGCTCTGCCAGTTGAGCTACGCTGGCAAACCGGTTGGGAGGCCCTGCCAGCGCACCCGGTCGGCGGCCACCGTACGGTCGGGGGTGCCGAAGGGAGCGAGAGATGGTACGGAGTGGCGGAGGGGAATCAACGCCAGGACCGCCTTTTCGAGGGCCTGGCTCGAGCCGGGACTCGACCAGGAGCTCCCGGGCCTAGACCTCCTGGACCCGGACTCGCCAGGCCTCCCAGGCGGCCCGCACGGCGTCCATCGAAGGGCCCCCGAAGGTCTCCAGGAAGGCGCCGGCGAGCTCCAGGGCCAGAACCGCCTCCCCCACCACGCTGGCGGCCGGGACGGCCGTCACGTCGGAGCGGAGGTAGACCGCCTGGACGGGCTCGCCGGTCTCCAGATCGACCGTCGGCATCCCCCGCCTGAGCGTGGGAATGGGCTTCATGGCCACCCGGACCACGAGTGGCTCGCCCGTCGTCATGCCCCCCTCGAGGCCCCCGGCGCGATTGCTCGCCCGCCGGAAGCGGCCGAAGCCGCCCGTTCCCCTGGCGCCCTGGGCGGCCCCGGGGCCGGTGGCGGAGGGGGCCAGCTCGATCGCGTCGTGGACCTCCGAGCCCGGCCGGGCGGCGGCGGCGAAGCCCAGGCCGAACTCGACGCCCTTCATGGCCGGGATCGAGAAGAGCGCGCCGCCGAGCCGCGCGGTCAGGCGCTCGCGCGGATCGGTGTAGGTCCCCAGCCCCGGCGGCAGGCCGAGCGCACGCACCTCGAACACGCCGCCCAGGCTGTCCTCCTCCTCGGCCGCTCGGTCGACACGCTCGCGGAAGCGTCGCTCGGCGTCCGGGTCGAGGCAGTGGAACGCGCTCGCGGCGCGGATCGCGCGACGCTCGTCGCCGGCCGCGTCGAAGGCGGCATCGAGGGCGGTCGGGCACGCTTCCTCCCCGCCGAGCGCGACCACGTGCGCGAAGACCTCGATGTCGAAGGCCTCGAGGAGCTGGCGCGCCATCGAGCCCAGCGCGACCCGCGCCGCCGTCTCGCGCGCGCTCGCGCGCTCGAGCACCGCACGGATGTCGCGCGAGCCCAGCCGCTGGCACCCGGCCAGGTCGGCGTGGCCCGGCCGCGGCGTCGTCGGCACGTCGAGCTTCTCGATCGAGTGGTCCTTGTTCTTCAGACGGAAGGCGAGCGGCGAGCCCAGCGTCCGCCCGTGGCGGGTCCCGGAAAGGAGCTCGATCCGGTCCTTTTCGATGCGCTGCCGCGGGCTACGCCCGTAGCCGCCCTGGCGGCGCGCCAGCTCGGCGTCGATGCGCTCCAGCGACAGCTCGAGGCCGGCCGGCATCCCCTCCAGCACCCCGACGAGGCCCTGCCCGTGGCTCTCCCCGGCGGTGGTCCAGCGCAGTCCTCGCATCACAGGCTCTCGTAGAACGTCACGTCGTCGAAGGCGACCTCGAGCTCGTTGCGCCCGAGCCGCACGGTGAGTGAGCGGCGCTTCTTGTAGATGCGCGCGACCTGGCAGCGCTTCTTGTAGCGCGGCAGCCAGACGAAGTCGCCCTTCTTCAGTCCGTCGAGGAAGAGCTGGCGGCGCTCGGAGAGGGCGGCGTCGCCGAGGGCGTCGGCCAGACCGGTCAGCGCCTCCTCCATCGCCTCGCGCTGAGGCCGCGAGAGCTGCGCGAGCGTCGCGCGCGCGCGCTCGAGCCAGGGCCGCGCGCGGGCGACGCGCTCCTCGAGGCCGCGCTGCGCCTCGGCCTCGACCTGGTCCTTCCTGCGCCCGAGCTCGTCGCGCTCGGCCTCGAGCGCCGCCAGCCGGCGCTCGAGCTCGTGCAGGCGGTCCTCCGCCTCGGCGCGCAGGCGCTCCGCGTCGACACGCGCGCCGCGCAGGTCGTC
>JAPUKG010000379.1 GCA_027295775.1 Pseudomonadota bacterium | reverse complement strand
TGGTCGGGGACGCCGCCGAGTGGACGAGGACCTACGATCGGGGTCTCTACTCGGTGGAGGTCACGAATCGCGGTGCCTCGCTGCGCCGTTGGACGCTCTCCACCTACCATGAGAGGACCGACGACGGCGACGTGCCAGTCGAGCTCATTTCGGTGCCGGATCCGTTCTCGGCCGTGCTCGCCACACCGCTGACCGAGCTCGGTCTCGGCGATCTCTCGAACGTGCTCTGGGAGGTGGAGTCCGAGCGGGAGGACGGTGTCGGCTTCGTCGTGAGCAGCGACGGCGTCGAGGTGCGCAAGACCTACCAGTTCGACGCAGACACCTACGGCTTCCGGCTCACCGTCGAGGTGGTGAACAACGGCAGCCGTGTCGTGTCACCCCGCTTCGAGACGCTCTGGCCCGCCGCAGTGCGCCCGGGGCAGGACTTCGTGGAGCAGTCCCTGGCCGCCAACCAGGCGGGAGACATCGAGCGGCAGCCGGTGGCGGGGATCGGCCAGCCGGGCTTCTTCGACAACCTAATCGGCAGCGCCGATCCCGACGGCATCACGAGGCTGCGCGGGGATATCGAGTGGGTCGGTGTGGACAACCGCTACTTCATCTCGGCGCTGCTCCCCGACCGCGGGCGCGATGCAGAGGTTCGCTTCGAGCCGTTGGTGCTGGGCGAAGCGGGTGTCGCGCTCGTCGGCTTCTCGCCCGTCGAGCTGGTTCCGGGCCAGTCCCACTCCCAGGAGTTCCGCGGCTTCGTCGGACCGAAGGAGCGCGTGCGTCTCGAGGCCGTGAGCAGCAGCCTGGCGACCTCGATCAACCAGGGGTGGGCGTGGGCCGCGCCGCTCGTGGCCCTCTTCGAGTGGATGCTCGCAGCGATCTACAGCCTCATCCCGAACTATGGCGTCGCCATCATCATTCTGACGATCCTGGTGCGCGTGGTGACCATGCCCATCATGGGCCGTCAGATGAAGTCGATGGAGAAGATGCGCGCGCTCCAGCCCAAGCTGAAGGAACTTCAAGAGAAGCACGGCGACGACAAGCAGAAGAAGTCGGAAGAAATGATGGCGCTCTACAAGAAGGAGGGCGTCAATCCGCTCGGCGGTTGCCTGCCGATGCTGCTCCAGTTCCCCGTCTTCATCGGTCTCTTCTATGCGCTGCAGAGCTCGATCGATCTGCGCCAGGCGGACTTCATGCTGTGGATCACGGACTTGTCAGCGCCCGAAGCGCTGTTCACCATCCCTGGGTTGGACATACCCTTCCGTGTGTTGCCCGTGGTGATGGGCGCGAGCATGGTGCTGCAGCAGAAGTTCACGCCGACCACGGTCGACCCGGCGCAGGCGCGAATGATGATGACGATCATGCCCGTGATGTTCACGGTGCTCTTCTACCAGTTCCCGTCTGGGCTGGTGCTCTACTGGATGATCAGCAACTTCCTCGGGATCGGTCACCAGATCTGGGTCGGCCGTCGCATGCGCGCGCAGTCGAGCTAGGGTCGGATGAGCCGGACGAAGCGGGCGCCCGCACTGCGAGCCGGCCCTCGGCCGGCGCGCAGTGCGCCGAGGGCGAACGAAGGCGGGCCCCCGCCAGAAATGGAGTGAACGGGATGTACGACGCGAAGTCAGAGGCACACGAGTTCGTCGGTGAGACGCGCCAAGAGGCGGTGGGCAAGGCCTGCGCGTTCTTCGGCGTGGACGAGGCTGGGCTCGTGGTGCACGAGCCCGCCGAGGGCGAGATCTACGGGCTCGGTCCCCGCACCGTGGTGGTGGCGCACCTGGACGGCGTGACGCCGGGCCGGGGCAGCGACGGCGACTCGGGTCCGCGGCGCGACCGCGACCGAAATCGAGAGCCACGGCGCGATCGCGATCGCGACCGGGGCCGGGGCCGGGAGCCGCGCAGGGACCGGGAGCCGCGCCGGGAGGCGGGACCGCGCCACGAGGAGCGCAGTGGTGGTGGAGACGCGCGGCCGGACACGCCGGTAGAGTCGAAGGGGACGATCAAGGGCGACATCGGCGCCGTGGGCGAGTTCCTGCTGGGCGTGATCGAGCGCATGCAGCTGGGCTCGTTCGAGATCTCGGAGAACGCGGAGGGCGAGTTCGTGGTCTATGAGCTGAGTGGGCCGGCCGCGGCCGAGCTGGGCTCGGGTGATGGCGGGGCGACGGATGCGCTCCAGCTGCTGGCCAACCAGATGGCGATGCGCGAGTCGGATGATGCCCCGCGGGTAGTCGTGGATGCGGAAGGAGACTTGGAGCGTCGAGAGACCTTCCTTGGCCGCCTGGCCGACCGTGCCGCCCGACGCTCCCAGGACACTCGCCGCTCGGTCGCCCTCGATCCCATGAACGCGCGGGATCGGAGGATAATCCACGTGGCGATCCGGGATACCGAAGGCGTTGCCACGATGAGCATCGGCACCGGGCGCTACCGACAGGTCGTCGTGGTGCCCGAGGGCTCTCCGGAGTACGAAGAGGCTCGCCGGGCCTCCGAGGAAGCGACCTCCCGCGAGCACTAGAACTCACGGACTCCCGTTCCACGTGGAACGGGTCCGCTCCCGGTAGAATCTCCCGCTATGGGGGTGTGGGAAGGTTCCACGTGGAACGGACCCGGCCCGCCCCGCTCGACCGGTTCCGCTCCGACTTCCACGTTCCACGAGGAACGAAAAGCGATCGATCCGACCCCCCAATCCTCGGATCTCCGCCCGGCCCTCCAGCGAGGACTGTCGGAGCTCTCACGCGAGGCCAGCCCCGATCAGGTGGAGTCCCTCCTGGCCCTGGTTGCGCTCCTTTCGAGCTGGTCCATCCGGATGAATCTGACGGGCCACCGGGAGCCAGGCCGCGCGTTGCGCGGCCTGGTGCTCGAATCGGTGGCGTTGCTCGGCGTGCTCCCCTCGTTCCGGAGCGCGGTGGACCTGGGCTCCGGCGCCGGATTCCCCGGTCTTCCCTGGGCGATCCTGCATCCGGAGCGCCGCGTGGTCCTGGTCGAGTCTCGAGAGCGCCGCCACCACTTCCAGCGCGCTGCCATCCGCCAGCTCGGTCTGTCCAACGTGGTCTCCCTCCGCGGCCGGCTCGAAGAGCTCGACCCGGAGCCCGTCGATGCCGTGGTGGCGCAGGCGGTTGGACCGGCTCGCTCGATCATCCCGATGATGCTTCCCTGGGCCCGCCTCGGCGGATTCGTCGCCATCCCGTGCGGCCCGAACCCACCAGAGATCGGCCAGGTAGCTGGCCTCGGAGAGGCGCACTTCCTCCCCTACCGCGTCCCGCTCGGTGGACCGGCGCGAGGTGTCTGGATCGCAGACCGCGATTCCTGACTCGATTGCATGGCACCTGGCGAATCCTGTGGTACCTACAGGACGACCCCCTAGAAATACAAATCCGGAGTCCCCGAGGGAACACACTGTGCCCCCATGTCCTCTCATAGCCGGGTCTTTGCGGTGGTCAACCAGAAGGGTGGCGTCGGCAAGACCACCTCCGCGGTGAACTTGACCGCCTGCTTCGCCGCCTCCGAGCGCGCCACCCTCCTCATCGACCTCGATCCCCAGGCCAACGCCAGCAGCGCCTACGGCGCTACTGACGCGGCGCGTTATCCGCAGGTCTATGACGCGCTCTTGGGAAACTGCGTCATGAAGGACGCGGTGATGGCGACGGAGCTCCGCCACCTCCATCTGGTGCCGTCGGGCCAGGACCTGGTGGGCGCCGAGATCGAGCTGGTGAGCGTGCTCGAGCGTGAGCGCCGTCTCGAGCGAGCGCTCGCCGACCTTCGCGACGACTACGAGATCATCATGATCGACTGCCCGCCGTCCCTCGGCATCCTTACCTTGAACGCGTTGACCGCTGCCGACGCGGTGCTGATCCCCATGCAGTGCGAGTACTACGCGCTCGAGGGTCTCGCCCGGCTGCTCGAGACGATCGAGCTGGTGCGCGGCGGGCTCAATCCGCGCCTCGAGATCGGCGGCATCATGCTGACCATGGTCGATACCCGGAACAACCTGGCCAGGCAGGTCGAGGCCGAGGTGCGCGCCCACTTCGGGGACGTGGTCTTCCGCACGCGGATCCCGCGCAATGTGCGGGTGAGCGAGGCGCCCAGCCACGGCAAGCCCATCCTTTTGTACGACATCCACTCCCGGGGAGCGGTCGCCTACCTCGAGCTGGCCGAGGAGATCCAGGCGGGGCTCGATCTGCGCGATCCGCCGCTGGCGCCGCCCCCGCTCTCGGCGTTCAACCCGGCGAATGATTCCACAGGCAAGGAGTCGAGCGATGGCGACCCGACGTAACGCACTCGGTCGCGGGCTGGGCGCCCTGATCCCCAGCACGCCCACTCCTACTCCCCGGGGCGGCGAGCCGACGGCAGAGCTCGCCGCGGCGCCCGCGCCCGGGGCGCAGCCCGCGTCGGGACTTGCCGAGATCCCCGTCGACCGCATCGATCCCAATCCCGAGCAGCCCCGCCGCCGCTTCGAGGCCGCGGAGCTCGAGCCACTGGTAGAGTCGCTGCGCCGCCACGGCGTGCTGCAGCCCGTGGTCGTGCGGCGCGCGGGCGAGCGCTTCGAGCTGATCGTCGGGGAGCGCCGCTGGCGGGCGGCCCGGGCCGCGGGTCTGTCGAGCGTGCCAGCGGTGATCTCGGACGTCGCGCCGGCCGATCGGCTCGAGCTTGCGATCGTGGAGAACGTCCAGCGCCGCGACCTCAACCCGATCGAGCTCGCCCATGCCTACCGCGCCCTGTCCGACAGCGGCCACACCCAGGACGAGATCGGCAAGCGGGTGGGTATCGATCGGTCGAGCGTGGCCAATCTCTTGCGCCTGCTCGAGCTGCCGACGGCCATCCAGGAGGACGTGGAGCAGGACCGGCTCAGCATGGGGCACGCCAAGGCCCTGCTCCAGGTGACCAACCCCGAGCGGCGCCGCTACCTGCGCGACGAAATCGTGAAGCAGCAGCTCTCGGTGCGCGAGGCCGAGCGGCGCGGCCGCGAGGTGGCGGGCCCGGCTCCCCAGCGCAAGGCGCGCGGACCCCGCCGGCCCCTCGATCCCCACCTCCAACACCTGGTCGACGAGCTGCGTCAGCGCCTCCAGACCCGCGTGCGCATCCAGGGCGCTCCCGACCGGGGTCGGATCGAGATCGAGTACTTCGGGGTCGAGGATCTGGAGCGGATCTCGGACTTGCTGTTGGGGCAGGACGGGCGATGAGCGCCACCCCGCCCGAGGCGCTCATCAAGGCGGGACACCGGTTCGAGGGCTTCCTGAGCTTCCGTGGCGAGGCCCAGGTGGACGGCACCTTCCGAGGCGAGATCGTTGCCACTGGAACGCTGCGGCTGGGCGAGACGGCGCGCGTCAAAGCGCGAGTCGAGGTCGACGAGCTGATCGTCGCCGGCGACCTCGATGGGGACGTCACTGCTCGCCGGCGCATCGAGCTCCGCTCCACCGCGCGGGTGGCGGGTGAGCTGTCCACTCCGCGCCTAGCACTCGAGGATGGCTGCGTCCTGCGTGGACGTTGCCGGACCGCCCCGCCGCCCGGCGGGTCCGATCCAGTCGGCTGACCCCGCCCGTCGGCAAGCCGGCCATAGGCCGGCGCGCAGTGAGGCCACCCGAGGCTTCGCCTCGGGTGAGCCGAACGAAGCGGGCGCCCGCCAGACCGGCGAAACCCCGCGGAATGCAACGGATCGTTGCCTTGAATCTGGGCCCACCGAGGCGATACTCAGCGCCTCCGCGGGCCTGAGTCGGGCACCCGGAGGGCGCCACGGACCTAGCCCGAATCGTCTCGAAGAGTCTGTGGCGACGCGACCGCATTCGAGTCGCCAGTCGAAGCTGAGCAGCTCGACCGCTCGTCTCCAAGAA
>JAPUKG010000378.1 GCA_027295775.1 Pseudomonadota bacterium | reverse complement strand
GACCACGATCTGGATCGTGGGGGTCACCAACGCCCTCAACCTGATCGACGGGCTGGACGGGCTCGCCTCGGGCCTGGGCGCCATCATCGCCTCGACCCTGGTGGTGATCTGCTGGCAGGCCGGGCAGGGCGCCGGCGTGATCTTCGGCGCGGCCCTGGTGGGCGCGCTCGTGGGCTTCCTGCCCTACAACTTCCCGCCCGCCCGGATCTTCATCGGAGACACCGGCGCGCTCTTCCTCGGCTACTCCCTCGCGTTGCTGGCCCTGGACGGCTACCGGACCAGCGCCCTGCTCACCTTCGTGGTCCCGCTGCTGGCCCTGGCGGTCCCGCTGCTCGACACGGGTCTCTCGATCCTGCGGCGGCTCCGGGCGGGCCAGCCGATCTTCCACGCGGACCGACTCCACATGCACCACCGCCTGCTGGAGACCGAGGGATCGGATCGGGGTGCCGTGCTATCGCTCTACTTCCTCACGGCCTGCTTCTGTATCATCGCGGTCTCGTTCACGCGCCTGCAAGGGTACGCGGCGATCATCTTCCTCGGGGCGGTGGTGATCCTGACCGCGCGACTGCTGCGCAATCTGGGCGCCCTGTCGCCGGAGACCGCAGCCGAGCCGAGCTCCGCCCCCGCCAAGCCGGTGCCCATTTCCGTGCCGCCGGTCGAGACCCGGGCGAAGGGAGGATCTCGATGAAGAGCCCCACGGCCCTGGTCACCGGGGTCACTGGTCAGGACGGCTCGTACCTGGCGGAGCTGCTACTGGACAAGGGCTACGAAGTCCACGGCATGGTGAGGCGGTCCAGCACCGAGACCTTCGAACGCATCGCGCACCTGAAGGACCGCATCCAGCTCCATCTGGGAGACCTGCTGGATCAGGCGTCGCTGGTGACACTGCTGCGCGATGTCCAGCCCACCGAGCTGTACAACCTGGCGGCTCAGTCTTTCGTGCCCACGTCATGGGTGCAGCCCTCGCTCACCGGCGAGTTCACTGCACTCGGCGTGACCCGGATGCTCGACGCAGTCCGCCTGGTCGACCCGGAGATCCGCTTCTACCAGGCGTCGAGCTCGGAGATGTTCGGCCGGGTGCAGGAGAAGCCCCAGAGCGAGACTACGCCCTTCTATCCGCGCAGCCCCTACGCGGTGGCCAAGCTCTACGGTCACTGGATCACGGTCAACTACCGGGAGAGCTACGGGCTCTTCGCGGTGTCGGGCATCCTGTTCAACCACGAGTCGCCGCGGCGCGGCCGCGAGTTCGTGACGCGCAAGATCAGCGAATCGGTGGCGCGTATCAAGCTGGGGCTGCAGGACGAGCTCTCGCTCGGGAACCTGGACGCCCGGCGCGACTGGGGCTACGCGCCGGAGTACGTCGACGCCATGTGGCGGATGCTCCAGCTGGCGGATCCCACCGACTTCGTGATCGGCACGGGCGTTCAGCACTCGGTGGAGGACTTCGTGAACGCGGCCTTCGCCACCGTCGAGCTCGACCCCCAGGACTTCATGCGTGTGGACAAGAGCCTGATTCGCCCGGCCGAGGTGGACACCCTGCAGGCGAACGTGGAGAAGGCCGAGCGCGAGCTGGGCTGGCGGGCCGCGACCCAATTCACGGACCTGGTCGAGATCATGGTGCACGCCGACCTCGAGGCCCAGGAGCGGAGCAGCCGCCGCCGCGTCGGGGGACCCGGCACGCGATGAGCGCTGCGGCCTCGCGGATTCTGGTGACCGGTGCCGCCGGGTTCATCGGCTCGTCGCTCGTAGACCGGCTGCTCGCCGAGGGCCGCGAGGTGGTGGGGCTCGACAACTTCGACCCCTTCTACCCCGAGGACGAAAAGCGTCGCAACCTCAAGCGCGCCAGCCAGAGCCAGCGCTTCCGGCTGGAAGAGGGCGACATTCGCGACGCCGCCCGGGTTCGCCAACTCTACACCGACCACGCGTTCGACGCGGTGGTGCACCTGGCGGCCCTGGCCGGCGTTCGTCCCAGCCTGGAGCGCCCCGCGGCCTATGCCGACGTCAACGTGAACGGGAGCGCCGTCCTGCTGGAAGCCGCGGTTCGGGCGGGGAACCCCCGCTTCGTGTTCGCGAGCTCGTCGTCGGTGTACGGAGAGCGGGAAGACGGTCCCTTCCTGGAGAGCGATCCGGTCGACCGCCCCGTGTCCCCCTACGCCGCCACCAAGAAGGCGGGCGAGCTGTTGGCTCACAGCTTCCATCACGACCACGGCCTGCCTGTCACCTGCGTGCGCTTCTTCACGGCCTACGGCCCGCGCCAGCGCCCGGACCTGGCCATCCGCAAATTCGCCGAGCGGATGCTCCGGGGTGCGCCGATTCCCGTCTACGGTGACGGCTCGAGTCTTCGGGACTACACGTATATCGACGACGTGGTCGACGGGCTCCTGCGGGCGGTGGACCGGGACCTCGGCTACGCAATCCTCAACTTTGGGGCCGGGCGGACGATTCGCCTGATGGAAATGGTGAATCAGCTGGAGAACGCCCTCGGCCTGACCGCCGAGATCGACCGGCAGCCCGCGATGACCGGCGATGTTCCTCTGACCTGGGCGGACATCTCCGCCGCGCGCGATGCCCTGGGCTACGCGCCCGCTGTCGCCTTCGAAGATGGCGTTCATCGCACCGTTGCGTGGCTGAAGGACTGCGAATGAGCCACCACCCCGATCCCTCGCCCGGGACCGCCCTCGTCACGGGAGGCGCGGGCTTCATCGGAAGCCACATTGTCGACCGGCTGGTCGCCGACCGGTGGAGCGTGCGCGTGCTGGATGACTTCTCCTCCGGACGCGAGGAGAACCTGGCCCGCTCGGGGCGCGAGATCGAGCTGATCCGCGGCGACCTGTGCGACCCGGAGACCCTGGAAGCGGCCACGCGCGGCGTGGAGGTGATCTTTCACGAGGGCGCCATCCCGTCCGTTCCCCGGAGCGTGGCGGATCCCCGGGGCACGAATGCGGTCAACCTGGAGGGCACCCTCGGCGTCCTCGAGGCAGCCCGCCGGAACGGCGTCCGGCGTGTGGTACTCGCGGCTTCCGCCGCCGCCTACGGTGACGTGGACCTGCTGCCGCTGGTCGAGAGCGGGCCCGTGCGTCCGCTCTCTCCCTATGCCCTCCAGAAGTACGGCTCGGAGCTCTACTGCACCCTGTACGCGAGCCTGTACGGTCTCGAGACCGTGGCGCTGCGCTACTTCAACGTCTACGGACCCCGCCAGGATCCCGCCAGCGACTACGCCGCTGCGATTCCGCTGTTCGTGTCCGCCGCCCTCGAGGACCGGGGCGTGACGGTGTTCGGCGACGGGGAGCAGTCCCGGGACTTCGTCTATATCGACGACGTGGTAGAGGCGAATCTGCGCGCCGCCGCCGCACCGGCCACTTCGGCGTCCGGCCGCGTGACCAACGTGGCCAGCGGGCGCCGCACCACCGTCAACGAGCTGATCGAAGTCTTGTCCGACTGTGTCGGGCATCCGATCCCGGTGACCCACGACGCGCCGAGGGTGGGCGACATCCGTCACAGCTGGGCCGAGGTCTCGCTGGCACGGGAGTTGCTGGGCTGGGCGCCCTCACGCACCCTGGCCGAGGGACTCCGCTTCACCGTGGACGCCTACAAGAGAGGAGAAGAGATCGGATGAACGTCACGGTGATCGGAACCGGATACGTCGGGCTCGTGAACGGAGCCGGCTTCTCGGAGTTCGGCTTGCAGGTCGTCTGCGCCGACACCGACCAGGAGAAGATCGACGGGCTCCGCCGGGGCGAGCTCCCCATCTACGAGCCGGGGCTCGACGACCTGGTGGCGCGCAACGTAAAGGCGGGACGCCTCTCCTTCACCGCCGACACCGCCGAGGCGATCCGCTCGGGACTGGTGGTCTTCATCGCGGTCGGCACTCCGGCGGCGGATGACGGCAGTACGGACACGCGCTTCGTGGAGTCGGTGTCCCGGGACATCGGGCGGAACGCCGACGGGTACCTCGTGGTTGTCACCAAGAGCACGGTTCCGGTCGGGACCGCGCGCAAGGTGCGCGAATGGATCCAGGAAGAGCTCGACGCTCGTGGTAGCCGGATCAACTTCAGCGTGGCGTCCAACCCCGAGTTCCTGCGCGAAGGGGCGGCCATCGCGGACTTCATGCGCCCGGACCGGGTCGTGATCGGCACGGATCCCGACGACAGCCAGGCCCGGGCGATCCTGAAGGACCTGTACCGTCCCCTGTACCTGAACGAGACGCCCTTCGTGCTGACCAACGTGCCCAGCGCCGAGCTCTCGAAGTACGCGGCCAACGCCTTCCTCGCCACGAAGATCTCGTTCATCAACGAGGTGG
Source organism: Pseudomonadota bacterium (assembly GCA_027295775.1). Taxonomy (GTDB): domain Bacteria; phylum Myxococcota_A; class UBA9160; order UBA9160; family UBA4427; genus JAPUKG01. Next base: position 6,958 of record JAPUKG010000378.1, on the reverse strand, counting down.
CCGGGCTGTGTGAGAAGGTCGGGGGGAACGTGCAGTCGGTGGCGCGGGCCATGGGCCTCGACCGCCGCATCGGCAACAAGTTCCTGCACGCCGGCCCGGGCTTCGGCGGATCGTGCTTCCCGAAGGACACCCTGTCCGCGGCGTACTTCTCGAAGCAGCTGGGCCAGAGCTTCGAGATCGTCGAGGCGGTGATCCGGGTGAACAGGCGCCAACGCCAGGCGATGGTCGAGAAGGTCCTCGCGGCGGTGGAGGGCGACGTCTCGGGAAAGACGATTGCGGTCCTGGGCCTGTCCTTCAAGCCCGAGACGGATGACATGCGCGACTCGCCGGCCGTGTACATCGTCGAAGAGCTCGTGGAGCGCGGCGCCAGCGTGCGCGCCTACGACCCACAGGCCATGGCCGAGGCGGAGAAGGAGCTGCCGCCGATCACGCTGTGCAAGGATGCCTACGAGGCGTGTCAGGACGCGGACGCGCTGGTCATCGTCACCGAGTGGAACCAGTTTCGCATGCTCGATCTCGAGCGGGTGAAGTCGCTGCTGCGCAAGCCCATATTGATCGACCTGCGCAACATCTACGAGCCGGACACGCTCCGCGAGGCGGGCTTTCACTACGTCAGCGTCGGCCGGCCCGATTGTTGAGCCGCCGGCTTCCCCTTCACGCGCTGGTGCTGGCGGGCGGTGCGGGCGAGCGCTTCTGGCCCGCCTCCCGACGGCGCCGGCCCAAGCCGCTGCTCGAGGTCGTGGGGGGCGAGAGTCTCCTGGAGGCGACCGTGTCCCGCGCCAGCCGCTTCGCCGCGCCCGAGCGCACCTGGATCGTATGCGGGCGCGAGCACGCACGCGAGATTCGCCGGGTCTCGGGTCTGCCGGGATCCCGGGTGCTGATAGAGCCCCGCCGCCGCAATACCGCCATGGCGGTGGCGTGGGCGGCCCTGCGAATCCGCGCCGAGGATCCGGATGCACTGATCGCCGTGCTGCCCGCCGACCACTACGTCCCCGATGCCCGCGCCTTCGCGGACGCCATCCGCCGCGCCGCCCGCGCCGCGCGGGACGCCGGCGTGCTGGTCACCCTGGGCGTCCGGCCGACGCGGCCCGACACGAGCTACGGATACATCCAGGAGGGTCCCCCGGCCGGCCGGGGCCACCCGGGTCTGCGCCGGGTGCGGCGCTTCGTGGAGAAGCCCGATCCGAGTCGCGCCCGCCGCTTCCTGCGCCAGGGCGGGTACCGCTGGAACGCCGGCGTCTTCGTCTGGTCGGCGCAGACCCTGCTCGAGGAGATCGAGGTGTGCGCGCCCAAGCTCCACCGGGCCCTGGCGCCGCTGCGCAGGGCCCCGAGGGCGCGCCGGGCCGACGTCCTGGAGCGGGCTTACCGCCTCGCGCCGTCGCTCCCCATCGACGTGGCCGTCATGGAGCGCAGCCAGCGCGTCTGGACGCTCCCCGTGGAATTCTCCTGGACCGACGTCGGAACCTGGGCTTCCCTAGCAGAGGAGCTCGGCGTCGGAAGGGCCGGACGGGCCGGGAAGAAGGATCGAACCCGTGGGGCTGGGAACCGGGTGATTGCGGGCGACGTCTTGATCCGGGACGCGCGGAACAACCTCGTCTGGGGGGAGAAGCGGCTGGTGGCCCTGCTCGGTGTGGATGGCCTGGCGGTCGTCGATACGGGTGACGTGATTCTCATCACAAAGCTGGACCGAAGTCCGGACGTTCGGCGACTCGTGAGCGAGCTCGAGTCCACCGGGCGCGTCGACCTCATCTAGGAGTCAGGATGGCGACAACGTCGGTGCGCAAGGAGGCGGTGGAATCCCTTCGCACGATCCCGCTGTTCTCGAAGGTGAGCAGCGCAGATCTCGAGGCACTGGCCTCGCGGCTGATCGAGAGGCGCTATCCCAAGCACGCGACGATCGTCGAGGAGGGCCTGCCCGGGGACTACATGTACATCATCCGGGAGGGGCGGGTGAAGGTGACCAAGGCCTCGGAGGACGGTCGCGAGAAGATCATGGACTTCCTCGAAGCGGGAAACTTCTTCGGCGAGATGTCCCTTCTGGACATGGCCCCTCGCTCGGCCAGCTGCGAGACGCTGGAGCCCGCGCGCCTGCTGGCGCTGTCGAGGAACGATTTTCTCGATCTGCTGCGGCGCAGCCCCGACCTGGCGCTCGCCGTCATCCAGGTACTGACCCTGCGGCTTCGGGAGACGGACGAGCAGGCCAGCTCCATGTCCTTCCTGCGGGTGAGGGAGCGCACCATGGGCCTACTCAGCCGGATGGCCAAGGAGCTCGACGACTCCGGCCGCCGGCTCACGCCCACACTCACCCACCAGCAGATCGCCGATATGATCGGAACCTCGCGGGAGACCGTGACCCGGGTGGTCAAGCAGCTCAAGGAAGAGGGCTGGCTCGACCAGCGCGGCAAGCGCTACATCGTGCCCGACGAGGACTGATCCCCAGATCTTGCTGATCCCCAGACCCTTGAATCGCCGGCACAATTCGGATAGGTAGACCCTTTCCGGGAGCAACCGGGTAGGGGTGGCCTATGCGTTCTCGTGACATTCGGATCGCCTTCGCGACGGCGCTGCTGGCTCCGCTCTTCCTGGTCGGTTGTGGCGATGACGAGTCGAACGTCGCCCAGTTCATGGCGAGCGGAGAGGGATACGCGGAGCAGAACCAGTGGAAGGAAGCGATCATTGAGTACAAGAACGCGCTCCAGATCGATCCCAACAGCGGTCCCGCCCACTACGCCCTCGCCAAGGCCTATCTGAAGAGCGAGAAGCTCCGGGAGGCCTACTGGGAGCTCCACGAGGCCGCGCGCCTCGATCCCGAGAACACCGAGGCCCGGCTCACCTTCGGCCAGCTGAACCTGGCCGCACGGGACTTCGACGAGTCGCTGGCGCAGGCCGAGGCAGTGATCGAGGCGGATCCCGAGAATGGCTCCGCTCACGTCCTGAAGGGGCAGGCGCTGGAGGGGCTCGACCGAGCCGACGAGTCCGAGGCGTCCTACCTGAGGGCGCGCGAGGTCGACTCGGATAAGCCCGCGTACATGCTGGTGCTGGCCAGCTACTACCAGCGCCGGCGCAAGCCCGAGCAAGCGGAGCCGTTGCTGATCGAGCTCACCGAGAAGAGTCCGAGCTACGTGGCCTACACCGCGCTGGGGCGCTTCCTGGCGCGCGACCGGGAGCGGGACGACGAGGCCGAGGCCGCCTTCCGCGCCGCCCTCGAAGGGACCGAAGGGGCCCAGCTGCGCGCGGCCTACCGCAACCTGGCCGGCTTTCACTTCGCCAAGGGCGAGTTCGAGCAGGCCGAGGGTGTGCTGGAAGAGGGCATCGACAAGGCCGACGACAAGCTCGACTTGATCTACTTGCTGGCCCGCTTTCACCGCTCTCAGGGCAACACCGAGAAGGCCGACGCTCTGGTGGAGGAGGCCACCCTCGCCCAGCCCGACGATCCGCGTCCCTATCTGATCTTGTCCGCGTATCGCGGCCGGCAGGGAGACCTGGAAGGCGCCCTGGCCGCCGCGGAATCCGCCCTCGAGGTCGACCCCGATCACCAGCAGGCCCGGCTGCGCAAGTCGGAGCTCCTGGTCGACCAGGGGTACCGGGAGTCGGACTCGCTCAAGATTGCGGAGGGCCGCAGCATCGTGGAGGCCGTGCTGGTCCGGGAGCCCTCGAACCCGAGCGCGCTCTTCGTGCGGGCCAAGATCGAGATGGCCGAGGGGGACACCGACGCGGCCATGACGTCGCTGCGCTCGGCCATCGACGTCAAGCCCGACTGGGCCCAGGCCCACTTCGTGCTCGGCTCCGCGCTGGCGATCAACGGCGATCCGACCGGGGCGCGGGCCGAGCTGGCCCGGGCCGTCGAGCTCGACGCAGGCCTGCTGGAGGCGCGCCGCCTGCTGGCCCAGGTCCACGCTTCGCTCGGCGAGCACGAGTACGCCATCGAGCAGGGCCGCGTCTACCTGCGTGAGCGGCCGGAGTACATCGCCACGCGCATCCTCGTGGCCCAGAGCCTCGTGCGCCTCGGCCGGGGCGAGGAGGCGATGGAGGAGCTGGCGGTGATCCCGGCGGAGGACCGCACGGCCGAGGTGGAGTACGCCATGGGTCGCCTGCACGCGGCCAAGGGCAACTACGAAGAGGCCCGCGCCTACCTGATGCGCGCCGAAAAAGCGAAGCCCAACCACCCGGACGTGCTGCGCACACTGCTCGGCATCGACCGGCGCACCGGCAATCTCGCGGAGTCGGTGCGGCGGATCGAGACGGCCTCCAACGAGGATCCCGGCAGCGCGAAGATCGTTGTCCTGAAGGGGCTGGTGGCGATGATGGTGGGAGACCTCGAGGGCGCCGAGCGCGCCTTCAACTATGCCATCGAGCTCGACGCCAACGACCTCGAGGCGTACCAGCAGCTCGCCTACTTCTATCGCCTGACGGGACAGCTCGACAAGACGATCGAGACCTACGAGAACGCCTCCCAGAGCCGGCCCGAGAACGCCCGGCTCCACCACTTCCTGGGCGTCCTGTACGAGATGGACGACCGACCCGCCCCCGCCATGGAGCGCTACTCGCAGGCGATCGAGCTCGACCGCGGGCTGGGCGAGGCCATGAACAACCTGGCCTACCTATTGGCCGAGCGGGGCGAGGATATGGACCGCGCCCTGGACCTGGCCCAGGAGGCGAAGGCGCTGCTCCCGGAGAGCCCGAACGCGGCCGACACCCTGGGCTGGGTGCTCTACAAGCGGGGCATCCCGTCCGCCGCCGTGGGCTACCTGCGCGAGGCCGAGGCCGGCATGGATCCCGCGGACGACACGCTGGGGATCATTCGCCACCACCTCGCCATGGCCTACGAGGCCAACGGCGAGTCCGCCAAGGCGGTCGACTCCCTCGAGCGGGCGCTCGGGACCCTCCAGAAGCAGCAGGAGGCGCTGCAGGAAGCCGGCCGGGAGGCCTCCGACCCGGCTTGGGTCGTCGAGGTCCGCGCCATGCTCGACCGCCTCCAAGCCGCCCCCACCGGCTGATCCCGGCGGGCTTGCGGTCCCCCCGGGTCGGAGCTCGCTTCCGGCCTTTCGCGGGTCAAGCACTGGCCCGGGCCGTCCGATGAATCCCCAGGTTTCCTGCGCTTCTAGCGCCGTCTCCCCGCCAGTGGAGGGAGGCGGGTGGAGTGCGGCCGGTCGGCCGCATGAGGAGGGATGAGATGAGGTTCAGGTCGCTCCTGCTCGCACTTGGCTGCGCCGTGGCGGTGTCGTTGCCCGCATCCGCGAAGGACGAGGTCGGCATGCCGGACGCAATGCCGCTGGAGGAAGGCACGTCCGAGCTCCAAGCGGCGCCCGAGGCGGAAGCCGCGATCGAGCTGCCGGAAGGGGAGCCGATCGACACTCCCGCGTTGGAGCCTGCTGCCGAGGCCGAGGAGCTTGGGGAGCTGGTGGGCGAGCCGATCGAAACCGCGACCACTCCGGCTGCCCTGAGCGCAGCGGCGGCCCCGAGCGGAGCGGCGGCCCCGAGTGGCGAATCCGAGCTGTCCCGGGACGACTACTTCGACGATCCCGGCTTCGATCCCACCGAGGCGCCCGAAGAGCTGGCGGCCGAGGAAGGGGGCCGGGCCGACGAGATCGCGCTGCCCGTGAGCGACCCGGAGGCGCCCGCGCCTGCACCGGCTCGGGCGCGCACAGTCACCCTCGGACCGATCGGCTACGACGACGACGGCCGGCAGGGCCGGCTCCACACCGTGGCGCGGGGCGACACGCTCTGGGACATCTCCGAGGCCTACCTCGGGACGCCCTGGGTGTGGCCCTCGGTCTGGATCGAGAACGAGGGGATCGAGAACCCGCACCGGATCAGTCCCGGCGAGCTGATCTGGATCACGGCGACGGAGATGCGCCGAGTCACGTCCCAGGAGGCCAACGAGCTACTGACGGCAACGGCCGCCGGCACCGAGACCATCCCGGCGGCGACGGCGGAGATCGAGGTGCCGGCCTTCGACACGGCCGACGACGCGAGCTTCGAGGACTCGGAAGTGGCAACCGTCGAGGTGCCGGTGGCCCGAGACCAGATGCCGGTCTCGGTTCCGCTGCGGGCCGCGGGCGTGTCCGACTCAGGCCGCACGGTCCGGGTCAGCAACCGCGAGCACATGAGCTTCATCTCGAGCGAGGCCCTGGCGGCCTCCTCCAGCATCGTGGAGAGCCCGGAGCCCCAGATCTGGCTGGCCGAGGGCGATCTGATCTACATCGGCCTGGGCGAGGGCGAGGTCGAGGTCGGCGACCAGTACACCATCTTCCGGGACGTGGAGGATGTGCGCGACGTCGGCAACGAGGCGCTGCTCGGGTACCACGTGAAGGTGCTCGGCTGGGCCGAGGTGAAGATCGTGCACCCGGAGACGGCGACCGCGGAGATCCGGGTCTCGGTGAACGAGATCCAGCGCGGCGACCGCTTGCTGCCGCGGCAGGCGCCGTCGCTGGACGTGGCCGTCCGCGAGGCGCCCGATGGGCTGTTTGGCCGCATCGTGTTTATGCCGGACAACCGCACCACCATGGGCTCGGCGGACTACGTCTACCTGAACCTGGGCTCGATCCACGGACTCGAGGTGGGAACCGCGCTCGAGGTGTACGAACCGGGCCGCGTCCACACGGATCGCGTCCGCTTCAACACCGTGCAGACGCCGACGCACGAGAAGGCCCAGCTGCTGGTCGTCTCGCTCAAGCCGGACAGCTCGGTGGCCTTCGTTCTGCACGCGGCCACGGAGCTGGAGGTGGGCGACATCGTCAAGGGCGCGGATTCGATCTAGCCCGCTGAACTTCGTTCGGCTCACCCGAGGCGACGCCTCGGCTGGGCTCGCTACGCGCCGGCCTTCGGCCGGCTTGCGGGCTCGTCTTTGCTACACAGGGGAGGTCCCCGGTCCCGGGGAGCTCCCCTGTGTTCGTTCTCGATCCGTGTGACTCGCTGTGCCGCGGTTCGCTGCGCGCCTGGCTGCTGCTGCAGGAGG
>JAPUKG010000377.1 GCA_027295775.1 Pseudomonadota bacterium | reverse complement strand
GTGGGCGCCGCCGTTCATCTGGCGCAGCGGACGGACCTCGACGCCCGGGCTCGCCATGTCGAGCAGGAAGTAGGTGATCCCGCGATGCTTCGGAACCTTGGGATCGGTCCTGGCCAGCAGGATGCCGCGGTGGGCATCGCGGCCGCCCGAGCACCAGGTCTTCTGGCCGGTGATCACCCAGTCGTCGCCGTCACCGTCGCGCTCGGCGCGGGTCGCCAGGGCGGCCAGGTCCGAGCCCGCACCGGGCTCGCTGAACAGCTGGCACCAGATCTCGTCGCCTCGGAGCAGCGGCTCCAGGAAGCGCTGCTTCTGCGCATCGCTGCCGTGGGCGATGATCGTGGGACCGGCCAGCCCGGTCCCGACCAGGAAGATCGACTCGCCGACCCCGCGGCGCGCCAGCTCCTGGTTCCAGATGATCTGCTCGATCGGACCGCAGCCGCGGCCTCCGACCTCCCGCGGCCACATGACGCCGGCCCAGCCGCCGGCGTAGAGCACCCGCTGCCAGACCAGGTGCCGCTCCAGGAAGACGTCGGCGGCGATCTGGTCGTCGCCGTAGTCGGGCAGGCGAGGATCGTCCTGGCCCTCCAGGAAGGCCCGGGCCTCGGCTCGGAAGGCAGCCTCCTCGGGCGAATCCGCGAGATCCACGGCGGGAGCTCAGTCCTTCAGGGAGATGGCCTGGCGCGGGCAGAGCCGCACCGCGCTCTCGCACTTGGCGCGGAGCGCCTCGGGGATCGCATCCATCAGGATCGTGAGGGTGTCGTCCTCCTCGACCCGAAAGACCTCGGGACACTCGTCCATGCACAGTGCGTTGGCCTCGCACAGATCGAAGTCCACCACGACCTTCATGCGTTCCTCCCTTCCGAGCGGAGGCGACGCGGCGCGCCGCCCCGCCTCAGAACTCGACGACCGTCCGAATGACCTCCCCGTTGAGCATCGACTGGAAGGCCTGGTTGATCTCGCCGAGGTCGATGCGCGCGGTGATCATGCCCTCCAGGTCGAGCTGGTCATTCTTCCACATCCGGAGCAGTCGCGAGAAGTCGGTCCGTACGTCGGCGCTGCCGTAGTAGCTCCCCACCAGCTTCTTCTCGCTGTAGAAGAGCTCCATGGCGCTGAACTGCACCATCTGGTCCATGCGGGCCACGCCCACCACGCAGGTGGTGCCCCCGCGCCGGGTCTGATCCCAGGCGCTGCGGATGGTGGCGGCGCTGCCCACCACCTCGAAGGCATAGTCGAAGCCGAGGCCCCCGGTCAGGTTCTGCTTGAGGTCGTTCAGTCCCTCCGGCGTGGTGGCGTGGGTGGCGCCAAACTGCTTGGCCCACTGGAGCTTCTTCTCCACCGTGTCCACCGCCACGATGACCGCGGCGCCGGCGACCCGGGCGCCCTGGATCGCACTGATCCCCACGCCGCCCGCGCCGATCACCAGGACCGTCGAGCCGGGCTTCACGGCGGCTGTGTTGATGGCGGCGCCCACGCCAGTCATCACGCCGCAGCCGATCAGCGCGCCGACGTCGTAGGGCGTCTCGGGATCCACCTTGATCGCGGCGATGGCGGGAATCACGGTCTCCTCCGCGAAGGTCGGCGTACCGGGGCCGCCGAAGACGGGATCGGAGCCCAGGCTGAACTTCGGGGCCGCGGCCTGGCCCATGCCAACGGTGCAGAGATTGGGCTGATGGCCCAGACAGAAGGGGCAGCTCCCGCAGGGCGGGGTCCAGGAGATGATCACGCGGTCGCCCAGCGCCAGGTGCTCGACGCCGTCGCCCACCTGGATCACCTCCCCCGAGCCCTCGTGTCCGATCACGCAGGGCAGTGCCACCGGGATGGTGCCATTCTGGAACGAGACGTCCGAGTGGCAAACGCCGCTCGCGCCCATCCGGAGCCGGACCTCGCCCGGGCCCGCATCCACCAGGACGAGATCGTCGCGGACCTCCAGATCGCGATCGACGGCGGTCAGGACGGCTGCGCGCATGGGGGGTCTCCTCCGGTAGAACGTGTTCCAACCTAGCCCATCGACCGGCCCTGCGCCGCTGGACAAGGCCCCGAATGCGGGGCAGAATCCCAGCTAGAACACGTTCCACTTGCGGGGATTCCCATGCACCTGGACCTCACGTCGGAGCAGCGCGCGTTCCGGGACGAGCTGCGCGAGTACTTCAAACGCGTGGTGACCTCCGAGGTCATCGACGAAGTGCGCCGGGACGGCGAGGGGGGCGGTCCGCTCTACCGCAAGGCACTCCGCCGGATGGGCGAAGACAAGCTCCTCGGCATCGGCTGGCCAGTGGAGTACGGGGGCCAGGGGCGCTCGGCCGTCGAGCAGTTCATCTTCGCCGACGAGGTGCAGCGCACTGGCTTCCCATTGCCCTTCCTCACCCTGAACACCGTGGGACCGACCCTGCGCCGCTACGGCAGCGACGCCCAGAAGGAGGAGTTCCTACCCAAGATCCTGCGCGGCGAGCTCCACTTCGCCATCGGCTACTCCGAGCCCGAGGCCGGCACCGACCTCGCCTCGCTGAAGACGCGGGCGGTGCGCGACGGCGACGAGTGGGTGATCAACGGCCAGAAGATGTGGACCAGCCTGGCCGACTACGCCGACTACATCTGGCTGGCGGCGCGCACGGACCCGGACACCTCCAAGCACCGGGGCATCTCCATGTTCCTGGTGCCCACCACCGCGCCCGGCTTCTCGCTCACTCCCATCCAGACCCTGGGCGGGGTGCGCACCAACGCCACGTTCTACGAGGACGTGCGCGTCCCGCACGAGAACCTGATCGGCGGCGAGAACAACGGCTGGTCCCTGATCGTGGGCCAGCTCAACCACGAGCGGGTCAGCCTGATGAACGTCGGTCCGCTGCGGCTGATGCTGGGCGAGGTGATCGAGTGGGCCCGGGAGACCCGCTATCACGACGGCCGGCGGGTGATCGACGAGGGCTGGGTGCAGAGCAACCTGGCCCGGGTCTACGCCAAGGCCGAGGTGCTGCGGCTGATGGGCTGGAAGCAGGCCTGGGCGCTCACCCAGGGCTCGCTCCACCCCGCCGACGCCTCGGCGGTGAAGGTCTTCGGCAGCGAGTTCTACGTCGAGGCCTACCGAGCCATGCTCGAGGTGCTGGGCCACCGGGCGGCGCTGCTGAACGACTCGCCCGGCGCCGTTCTGCGCGGCCGGGTCGACGTGATGTACCGCAACTCGCTGATCCTCACCTTCGGGGGCGGCACCAACGAGGTGCAGCGCGACATCATCGCCATGGCGGGGCTCCAGATGCCCAACTACAAGAACTGAGGCGCAGCGATGGACTTCTCCTTCAGCGACGAGCAGAAGGACCTGCGCGAGCTGGCGCGGCAGATCCTCGAGGACAAGGTCAGCAACGAACGCCTGAAGCAGGTGGAGGCCCAGGACGAGATCTTCGACGCCGACCTGTGGCAGGAGCTGGCCCGGTCGAACCTGCTGGGCGCCGCCCTGCCCGAGGCGTTCGGCGGGACCGGCTTCGGGTACTTCGAGCTGTGCCTGCTGCTGCAGGAGATCGGACGCACCGTGGCGCCGGTGCCGGCCTACGCGAGCCTGGTGCTCGGCGCCCTCCCCCTTGCCGAGTTCGGCAGCGATGCCCAGAAGCGGGAGTGGCTACCCCGGGTGGTGGACGGGAGCGCGGTGCTGAGCGCCGGCCTCGTGGAGCTCGAGGCCGACGATCCCATGGACCCGGCGACCACGGCCAAACGCGACGGCGACGGCTGGCGCTTGGAAGGGCGCAAGAGCCTGGTGCCCGCGGGTCTGCGCGCCGCGCGCATCCTCGTGCCCGCGCGCAGCGATGACGGGCGCATCGGCGTCTTCCTGGTCGACCCCGAATCCGCCGGCGTCGAACGCACGCCGCAGCAATGCACCGACCGCCAGCCCTACTGCCAGCTCGCGCTCTCCGGCACCGCGGTGACCGAGCAGGACCTGGTCGGGGACCTCGACCGCGGAAGCGAGATCCTGGCCTGGCTGCTCGACCGCGCCACGGTCGGCCTGTGCGCCGTCCAGCTCGGAGTCTCGGAGCGGGCCCTCGAGATGACAGCGGCCTACACCTCCGAGCGCCGCCAGTTCGATCGGCCCGTCGGGAGCTTCCAGGCCGTGCACCAGCGCGCCGCCGACGCCTACGTGAACGTCGAGGCGATGCGGCTCACCACCTGGGAGACAGCCTGGCGACTGGCGCAGGGTAAGAACGCGGACGAGGCGATCGCCATCGCCAAGTACATGGCGGCGGACGGCGGCCACTTCGTCGCCTACGCGGCCCAGCACCTGCACGGCGGCATCGGCATCGACGTCGACTACTCGCTCCACCGCTACTGGAGCTGGACCACCCAGATCGAGCACACCCTCGGCTCGGGCCGCGCCCAGATCGCGCGGCTCGGAGCGCGGCTCGCCAAGCGCGGCATGCCGGCGGCCTGACCACCCCGGGCTAAGCTCGGGCGCCCATGCGTCGCGTACGCGCCACGCTCCTCGCGCTCCTGTGCGCCTTCGCCCCACCCGGCTGCGCGTACCGGCTGGTCTCGAAGGGCGAGCTGCGCCCGGCGCTCTTCGAGAACGTGCTCGAGCGAACCGAGCGGGCGCGGGGGATCGAGGCGGACAGGCCCGTCGACGCGCGGGTGATCGACCTGGCCGAGATGCGCGAGATCCTGATCGGCGCGTTCGAATCCGAGTGGAGCCCGGGGCAGATCGACGCCTACCGGGAGGGACTGGTCACGGTCGGACTCTGGCCGGCGGAGGAGGACCTGCTGGACGTGTACGTGTCCGTCATGGTCGAGGAGGTCGCCGGCTTCTATCTGCCGAGCGGCAGCGCAATCTACATCGTGCGCGACGCCCGGTCCTCGTTCGGCGAGAAGCTGCTGGCCTTCTTCTTGCGCCGCGATCTGTACCGCGAGTTCGTCGTGGCCCACGAGCTGGTGCACCTGCTGCAGCACCAGGCGTATCCCCGGCTCCTCGATCCGGGATCGTTCCGCGACCAGGACGACGTCGGCTTCGCCATCCAGGCGGCGGTGGAGGGCGACGCCCTCCGCTACGGCTTCGAGGCGCTGGAGAGACGGACCCCTCTGCCTCGGCCCGACGAGGTCCTCGACGCGTACGACGAGTACGGCGAGGCGGGGACGCAGAGCGCGCTGGCCGAGGCCCCGGCCCTGATCCGGCTGACCCTCGGCTTCCCCTACGCCCACGGTTACGCCCTGTCCCACCGCGAGGCCGAGCGTCTGATGGAGCGACCGCCGGTGTCGACGGAGCAGGTTCTCCACCCCGAGGCCCGTCGGGAGCCCTTTCAGGCCATCGACCTGGAGGCCCTGCGCGCGCTCCTTCCCGCCGGGTGCCGGTTCGTCTACGAGAACTCCATGGGCGAGCTGGGCATGTCGGTGCTGTTCCGGGACCTGGGAGACGGCGTCTCCCCCGACGCCTGGGCGGGCTGGGACGGCGACCGCTACCTGGCGGCGGCCTGCGACGGGCGGCGGGAGTTCGCGTGGCTGACGACCTGGGACTCGGAGACCGACGCGATCGAGTTCGCCCTGGCCTACGAGGGAATCGCGCCCGGGGTCGCGGAGCGTGCGGAGCTCGGCGGACCTCCCCTCGTGACCCGCGACGAGAAGGAGGTCCGGGTGCTCACGCCGGGTCTCGTCTCCTGGTCGGACTCGCTCGGGTCCCTCGCCAGGCGCGCTCAGGTGGGAGACTTGGCGGAGCTGGAGGACTTCTTCGAGGGTGCTAGACCGGCGGCACCGTGAAGCCGTCGGTCACCGGTTCGAGCTTCCGCCTCAGGCGTGATGTCTCCTCAACCGAGCTGTCCCAGGATCATCCCGCTAGTGGGCACGCCGACGCCGCCCGTCACGAGCACGTGGTCGTTCTTCTCGGGCTGGTTGCAGGAGTCGCCGCGGACCAGCCGGACTCCTTCGGTCACGCCGTTGATCCCGTGGACCTCGGCCTC
>JAPUKG010000376.1 GCA_027295775.1 Pseudomonadota bacterium | reverse complement strand
GCGGAGGCCGAAGAGGGGGACCTCTGCGAGGTGCAGGAGGAGGCACCCGCACCCCATGCCACCAATACCGCGCCCGACCTCGGCGGCGACCCGGGCGACGCGCTGCTCCTGGACGAGCCCGCGGTCCGCATCCAGCAGGAGACGGGAGCCGAGGCGCCGCTGGACGAGTCGAGCGAGGAGCACGACCTCAAGAGCGAGCTCTTCGAGACCTCGCACAAGAATCTCTCGGGCGACGACGACGAGAACTCGGGGTAGTCGGCGGTGGCCGGAATCGCACCCCTCGAGATCATGGCGCTCGTCAAGATCATCGACGAGCTCGACTACTACCAGGTGCTCCACCTGAAGCCCGGCGCGTCGGCCCGGGACGTGAAGGCTGCGTTCCACGCGACCGCCCGCACCTTCCACCCCGACGCCAACCGCCACCTGGACCCCGAGCTCCAGGCGGGCTGTACCTACATTTCGAAGCGCGTCACCGAGGCGTACTGTGTCCTGCGCGACAGGCGGCGGCGCAAAGCGTATGACGAGAAGATCTCGGGCGGCGAGGGACTGCGCATGCAGCTCGCCGAGGCGAAGGCGGCCCACACCAAGCGCCAGACCGAGGCCCGGCAGGGCCGGACTCCCCAGGGACGGCAGTTCTTCCAGAAGGCCAGCAAGGACCTGGAGAGCGAGAACTGGGCCTCGGCCACCAACAACCTCCAGATGGCCCTCACCTTCGAGCCCGACAGCGAGCTGTTCAAGGAGAAGCTCGAAGAGGCGAAGCGGCTGGCCAAGGAAAACAAGTAGGGGTCTCGCGCGTCCGTTGACACGCAGGGCCTTCCGCTGGCATTCTCCAGGCTTCGATTGACTCGCGAATCAATCCACTGGAGACCTCCCCCATGGCTGACGAACAGACCGGCCCTCTTCCGGTCGTGGACTTCCTGAAGATCCCCGAGAACGGCGATCCCTATCTGGAAGGCCACAAGTGCACCGAGTGCGGCGCCATCTTCCTGGACACGCGCAGCGCCTGCTCGAAGTGTGGTGCCCGGGACAAGCTGGAGGCGCTGAAGCTCTCCAACCGGGGCACGCTCTATGTCTACTCCATCGTCCACCGCTCGTTCCCGGGCATCGAGGTGCCCTACGTGTCGGCGATCGTCGACCTGGATGGCGGCGGAACGGTGAAGGGCAACCTGATCAACGTGGACCCCGACCCGGAGAAGATCCCGATGGGGATGCCCGTGGACGTGGTCTTCAAGGACGCCCTCGGCCGCAAGGACAAAGAGGGCAACTCCTATCTCAGCTACTTCTTCCAGCCCCAGAAGCAGTCCCAATAGGCGGGGCCGAGAGGACACGAGGACGATATGAGCGACGTATACATTCTCGGAACCGACATGATCAAGTTCGGGCGCTTCCCGGACAGGACCGTTCCGCAGCTCGGCGCGGAGGCGGCCCAGCTCGCGCTCGACGACGCAGGGCTCACGATCCAGGACATGGAGGCCCTGTGCTGCGGCAACCTGTACCAGGCCAGCGCCATGGTCGGTCAGCGCATCCTTCAGGAGATCGGCCAGACGGGCGTCCCCGTCGTCAACTGCTCGAACGCATGCGCCACCGGCGCCACCGCGTTCCGCGAGGCGTGGATGTCGATCAAGGCCGGGATCTACGACCTGGTGCTGGCCGTGGGCGTCGAGCAGATGGGCCGCGGCCTGCTGGGCGGCGGGGGTGGCGGCAAGGGCATCCCGAAGGAGGGGCTGCTGGGCTCCGCCACCATGCCCGCGGTCTTCGCCGAGGCAGGGATGGAGCACAGCCGCAAGTACGGCACCACCTTCGAGCAGTTCGCCAAGGTGTCGGAGAAGAACCACCACCACTCCACCATGAACCCGAAGGCGCGTTACCAGATCGAGACGCCCCTGGAAGAGGTGATGAACTCCGAGATGATCGCGTATCCGAACACCAAGCTGATGTGCTCGGTGAACGTGGACGGGTCCGCCGCAGCGGTGCTGGCCTCCGAAAAGAAGGCCGCGGAGCTGGGCATGGACCGCGCCGTGCGCGTGCGCGCCTCGGTGCTGACCAGCGACCCGTGGCAGGAGCGCGATCTGGTCATGCCCGACGTCAACACCTGCACGCGCGCTGCGGCGAAGGCCGCCTACGAGATGGCGGGCGTGGGCCCCGAGGACATCGACCTGGTCGAGCTCCACGACTGCTTCGCCACCGCCGAGATCCTCCACTACGAGAATCTGGGCCTGTGCGGTGACGGCGAGGCCGGCAAGATGATCGACGAGGGCGCCACGGCGCTGGGCGGCAAGATTCCGGTGAACGCGTCCGGCGGCCTGCTGTCCAAGGGACATCCCCTGGGCGCCACGGGCATCGCGAACATCTACGAGGTGACCACGCACCTGCGCGGTGAGGCGGGCAAGCGCCAGGTCGAGGGGGCGAAGCTGGGCCTGACCCACGTGATTGGCCTGGGCAGTGCCTGCGCGATCCACGTGCTCGAGAAGGTCAACTAGTCCGGCAGGCGCCCGCTTCATTCAGCTCACCCGAGGCGAAGCCTCTTGCTATGCTGCCGCCCGTGCGGGAGAGGGACGGTCGGCCGGGGCGTCTCCGCAGGTGCGCTTGCCGTGTCCTGATCGCGACGGCGTGGGCAATCGCCGTGCTGGCTTGCGGAGAGGCCCAGTCCACAGCGCCCGCCGCCGCCTCCAGCCAACCGGACGCCCACGAAAACGAGCACCGGCGCAGCGAGCGCCCCTTGCCCGCCTTCGAGGGCCGGACCCTCGAAGGCGACCACCTCTCGGTCTCGTCCCTGATCGGCAAGCGGCTGTTGCTCTTCGTGTTCAACCCCGAGCTGCCCGAGTCCCAGGTCGCGGCCCAGGCGGTCGCGGCCGTTGCCGCCGAGCGCGCCGCGCACAACTTCTCGGTCGTGGGCATCGCCGTCGGCTCGAGCTTCGACGTGGCCCGTGAGTTCGTCGAGAAGACCGGGCTCGATTTCCCCGTCCTCGACGATTCGTCGGCGCGCATCGCCCGCACCCTGGGCCTGCGCCTGCCCCTCGTCCTGCTGGGCGTCGACCCGGAGGGCTATCTCCTCTTCGGGATGGGGAGCTTCGCCACCGACATCCCGGACGCCGCGGCGGTGCTCGAGTCCCAGGTGCGCGAGCGCCTGCGCATGCCGGAGCGGGGCGTGGCGCTCTCGGGCGATCTCGACCCGCGCCCGCCGGCGCCCGACTTCGAGGGTCCGGTCCTCGACGGCGACGAGCCCTTCCGGCTGGCCGACCACAAGGGCGAGCCGGTGGTGCTGGTCTTCTTCCTCCACACCTGCCCCCACTGCCACGAGGCGCTCCGAGACATCGAGGAGATCCTGGAGGGATTGCCCGAGAAGACTCGCCCGCTGGTCGTCGGGATCTCCATCGAGGACAAGCCCACAGCGGTTCGCGCCCTGATGCGGGAGAAGGGGCTCGACTACTTCCCCATTGTCTTCGACCCGGGCCAGAAGGCGCGCACCGCCTACGGGGTGTTCGGGGGCGTGCCGGACATCGTGCTGATCGGCGCGGACGGACGCATCGGGCACCGGGTGACGGGATGGGCGGAGCGAGACCCAGCGCTCCTGCGCATGCACCTGGCGAAGCTCGGCGGCGCGCCGGTCCCCATGCTGCTGAACCCCAAGGGCTACACTGGAAGCGACGTGTGCGGCGTGTGCCACACTCTGGAGCACGCCACCTGGGAGTTCACGTCGCACGCGGCGGCCTTCAATACGCTGGTCAAGCACGCCGCCGACACCGACGGCGAGTGCGTGAGCTGTCACGTGGTCGGCTTCGAGAAGCCCGGCGGGTTCTCGATGGCGGACAGGCCCGCGCACCTGGAGGACGTGGGCTGCGAGTCGTGCCACGGTCGGGGCGGGCCCCACCTGACGCCGGGCTTCGTACAGAACGGCAGCTACGACGCCGTCTGCCAGACCTGTCACAACCCGACCCACTCGTTGGGCTTCGAGTACGCCAGCTTCCGGCCGAAGATCTCCCATACCGGGATCGCGTCGATGACGGCGGCCGAGCGGGAGGCGCTGCTGGCCGGTCGCGGGAAGCCGCGCGACCTGCTGCCGACGGGCGCGATCGTGGGCTCCGAGGCGTGCCAGACCTGCCACCCCGCCGAGTTCGCAACCTGGGCGGGGGGCGCCCACGCGCGGGCCGTCGAGAGCCTGGCGGCCGTGCAGGAGCAGAAGAACGACGAGTGCATGCGCTGCCACACCACCGGCTTCGGCCGCTCCGGCGGCTTCCCGCCCGCGGCGGCGCCCGCCGACCACTCCGACCTGGCCCGGGTGGGCTGCGAGTCGTGCCACGGACCGGGCGGTGACCACGTGGCGGAGGGCGCAGCGAAGCTCGGGACCATCGTGAGCCTGGGCGACAAGTGCGACTCGTGCGTGATCCTGCAGATCTGCGGCAGCTGTCACGACGACGCCAACGACCCGGGCTTCCGCTTCGACGTGAAGGAGCGGATCGAGGCCCAGCGACACGGCACCATCGCGCCGGGTACCGGCAAGCCCCTGGGCGCGTCTGCCCACCGGACCGGGGCCAGGGCCGAGGAGTGGGTGGCGGAGGCGTTCCGGGTGATCGACGAGAGGGCAAGGAGGCCGGCTCGAGAGTCGGCCTCCGCGCAGCGAGCCCACCCGAGGCTTCGCCTCGAGTGGGGCGAGCGGAGTTCAGGGGGCTAGGCGATGGCGAACGTCGCCGTGGAGACCTCCGATGCGGGCGTGCGAACGATCTGCATCGACCGCGAGGACCGGCGCAACGCCCTCGATCGGGCCACGCTGGCCGAGCTGATCCAAGCCTTCGACGAAGCGGGCGCGGACCCGGCTGTGCGCGTCATCGTGCTGCGGGGCGCCGGCGATCGCGCCTTCTGCGCCGGCGCCGACCTGAAGGAGCTCCTCGACCACGAGTCCATCGACGCCAGCCGCGAGCACTTCGACGCCGTGCGGGTGCTGATCGAGCGAATGCACGGTGTTGGCCAGCCCGTGATCGCGCGGGTCCCGGGCTTCGCGCTGGCCGGCGGCTGCGGGCTGGCCGTCGCGGCGGATTTCACCCTCGCCGGGGAGAGCGCCGTCTTCGGACTGCCCGAGATCGGCATCGGCCTGCTGCCCCTGATGGTGTCGGCGCCGATCCTGCGCGCGATCGGCAGCCGCAAGGCACTGCTCGACCTGGTCCTGACCGGGCGGCGGGTCGACGCCCGGGAGGCCCAGAGCCTGGGCCTCACCACCCGGGTCGTCCCCGACGCCGATCTCGACGGCGAGATCGGGCGCCTGTGCGAGACTCTGGCGGGCCACTCGCCCACGGCCCTGCGCATGGGCAAGGAGGCCCTCTATACGATGGGCGAGCTGGAGTACGGCGCTGCCATGAAGTACCTGCGCGAGATGATCGTGCTGACCTCGCGCACCGAAGACGCGGCGGAAGGCATCCGCGCCTTCTTCGAGAAGAGGAAGCCGGTGTGGACCGGTCGCTGAGCAGCGACGCGCGCGAGCTGGTGGCGAGCGCCCGAGCCCTCCTCGCCGAGCTCGTCGAGGAGGGGATCGACCAGATCGATCGCAGTCTGGCGACTCCCGCCGAGTGCGAGCCCGCCGAAGATTCAGCGCAGCCCAGCAAGGGCCCGCGGGAGTCCGCCGTCCTCCAGACGGACCTGCTCGCGGAGAAGCCGCTCTGGGGTCGCAAGCCCCGGCTCGAAGAGGTGCGCGAGGTGCTGGGCGAGTGCACGCGCTGCGGGCTCTGCGAGGGCCGCAAGACGATCGTGTTCGGCGACGGCAACCCCGACGCGGATCTCATGTTCATCGGCGAGGGGCCCGGCGAGCAGGAGGACCTGCGGGGGCTCCCCTTCGTGGGCCGGGCGGGCGAGCTCCTGACCGCCATGATCGAGCGCGGGCTCGGCCTCTCCCGCGCCGATGTCTACATCTGCAACATCGTGAAGTGCCGGCCGCCGCGGAATCGGACGCCGCTCCCCGACGAGGTCGCGGCCTGCCGGCCCTTCCTGGAGGGCCAGATCGACGCGGTGCGCCCCAAAGTGATCGTGGCGCTGGGCAAGCCCGCCACCAGCCTGCTGCTCGGCCGCAACGTGGCCATCACCCGGGTGCGCGGCCAGTGGCACGAGTACCGGGGCATCCCGCTCATGCCCACCTTCCACCCGGCCTTCATCCTGCGCCAGTACACGCCGGAGAACCGGCGCCTGGTGTGGGAGGACCTGAAGGCGGCGCTGGCAAAGGCGCAGGAGTAGGTCGGCTAGCGGCGGCGCTACTCCTCGAACGGCGTCTCGGGAACGGCGGCGGTCTGCTCGGCGCGGTACTCGTCCAGGCGCTTGCGCACCTGGGGGTCGGAGCGCGCGAGGATTGCGGCGGCGAACAGGCCCGCGTTCACGGCGCCGGCCTTCCCGATCCCGAAGGTCGCGACGGGAATCCCGCCGGGCATCTGGACCGTCGCCAGGAGGGCGTCGAGACCGTCGAGCGCGGAGCTGTCGAGCGGAACGCCCAGCACCGGGAGCGGCGTCAGCGCGGCGGTCACACCCGCCAGGTGCGCCGCGAAGCCGGCGCCGCAGATGAAGGCCTCGATGCCCCGCTCCTCCGCCGACTGGATGTACTGCCGGTGCCGCTCGGGCGTGCGGTGGGCCGAGATCACCCGGACGTCGCATTCGACCTCGAGGCCTTCGAGCACGTCGGCGGCGGACTTCATGACCGCCCAGTCGTTCTTGCTGCCCATCAGGATCGCGATACGCGGGTTCGCCATTTCACCTATCTCCTGCTGCCAGGTTGGATACCGCAGTTTCGGAAAGCCCGGTAGGATGCCCGCGTGAGCGGGCTCGTCTCCAGCCACACCGAGCTGTGCGGCATCGTCCTGCACCCGGCGGGTCACACCCGATCGCCGGCCATGCACAACGCCGCCTTCGCCGCCCTCGGCCTCGACGCCGTCTACCTCGCCTTCGACGTGCCGCCGGCGTCCCTCGGAGCGGCCGTGGCCGGTGCACGCGCCCTGGGCGTCCGCCAGCTCGCCGTCTCCCTGCCCCACAAGGTCGCGGTCATGGACCATCTCGACGGGGTGGACGAGACGGCGCGGCAGATCGGCGCCGTGAACACCCTCACGCTCCGCGAGGGAGAGCTCGTCGGCAGCAACACCGACTGGCTCGGCGCCGTGCGCGCCCTGGAACGGATCCGCGACCGGAAGCTCGCCGGGAGCCGCGCCGTCGTGCTGGGCGCCGGCGGCGCCGCTCGGGCCGTGGTCTACGGATTGCTCGAGCGGGGCGCCCGGGTGACCGTGCTGAATCGCACCGAGG
>JAPUKG010000375.1 GCA_027295775.1 Pseudomonadota bacterium | reverse complement strand
TCGAGGTCGACGAGCTCCACGAGCTGCGCGGTACCTACGAAGGGCTCGTCGCCGACCTGGAATCCGAAGTCGCCTCGGGCCAGATCGAGATCGAGCAGCTCCGCGAGGGAGTCCGGCTCAAGGTGTCGGACGAGATCCTGTTCGACTCGGGCTCGGCCGAGCTGGGGCGGGAGGGTACGGCGCTCCTGACCAAGGTGGCGGGTCAGCTCCACGACATCCCCAATCGGGTCGAGGTCCAGGGACACACCGACGACGTGGCGATCGTCGGTGTGCTCGCGAAGACCTTCCCCACCAACTGGGAGCTCGCCGGCGCGCGGGCCGCCCGGGTGGCGCGCCTGCTCCAGGAGCAGGGCGTCGATCCGGAGCGCCTCACCGCGGTCTCCTACGGTCCGTATCGCCCCATCGCCCTGAATGACACGCCCGAGGACCGCGCCCTGAACCGCCGCATCGAGATCCGTCTGCTGCCGTCGGACAGCGGCGAGACGTTGGAGCTGCCCGAACCCGCCCCCGCCGCGCCGTGAGCGATGGCGCCGCGGCGCGCCGAGCGAGCCCCCGCTCTCAGCTGGAGCGGTGCCTGACGGGGGCACTGCGCGCGGTGGATGCGGAGCAGGCCACCGCCGCGGCGCTCACCCGCGACGGTGCTCGCCTGCGCGTCGCCGGCCGCGCCATCCCCGACGACTCGGAGCTGGTGGTCCTGGCTGCGGGCAAGGCGGCCGCGGCCATGGCGCGCGCCGTCGAAGCGCGGGCCGGTGACCGGGTGCGCAGCGGGCTCGTCGTCACCAAGGACGGCCACGGACTGCCCCTGGCGCAGCTTCCGGTGCGGGAGACCGCTCACCCGGTGCCGGACGCGCGCGGCGTAGGGGCGGCGCAGGAGGCGCTCGCGCTGGTGGCGGGCGCGCGGGCTGAGGACACGTTGCTCCTGCTGCTGTCCGGGGGCGCATCGGCGCTCTGGACCGCGCCGCTGCCGGGCCTGGAGCTCGGCGATCTGGTCGCGACCACCGAGGCCCTGCTCGCTTGCGGCGCCGATATCGAGGAGATCAACTGCGTCCGCAAGCACCTCTCGCTGCTCACCGGGGGCCGACTGGTCCAGGAGGCGCGCTGCAATCGGGTGGAGGTGCTGGCGGTGTCGGACGTTCCGGGCGATCGCGTCGAGGTGATCGGCTCGGGCCCGGCCGCTGCGGATCCGACGCGCTACGCCGATGCGTTGGCGGTCCTCGAGCGGCGCGGGATCGAGGAGCGGGTGCCCGGCGCGGTGCGGGAGCACCTCGAGCGAGGCGTTCGCGGCGAGCGGCCCGAGAGCTTGAAGCCGGGTGCG
Organism: Pseudomonadota bacterium; assembly: GCA_027295775.1. Lineage (GTDB taxonomy): Bacteria > Myxococcota_A > UBA9160 > UBA9160 > UBA4427 > JAPUKG01. The sequence continues at coordinate 14,692 of JAPUKG010000375.1, read as the reverse complement.
CGGGAGTTGGCGCGGGTGCGGCACACCGTGATTGCCTGCAACGCCGACGCCCGACGCGCCGCGGTCGAGTCGGGACGGTCGCTGGGGCTGAGCGCCCTCGACCTGGGCGAGATCCTGCGCGGCGAGGCCCGCGTGGTCGGCCGGCGTCTGGCTGGCGTCGCCCGTTGCACGGTCGGCGCTGGCCCCACCCTGCTGGTCGCAGGCGGTGAGACCACGGTCACCCTGCGCGGCCGCGGACGCGGCGGGCGCAGTCAGGAGCTGGCTCTGGCCGCCGCGCTCGAGCTTCGTGGGGAACCCCGCGCCGCCCTGCTGGCCGCGGGCACTGACGGCAGCGACGGCCCGACCGACGCGGCGGGCGCCTTTGCGGACGGCGGTACCGTGGCTCGCAGCGACCAAGACGCGGCAGCAGCTCTCGCCCACAACGATGCCTACGGATTTTTCGACGCCGAGGGAGGGCTCCTGCGCACCGGTCCCACGCAGACCAACGTCATGGACCTCGTGCTAGTCTTCGCCGGGTGAGCGGCGTTGCCGGACCCTCGCTGCTTTCGCTCGTCGAGCGCGCCCTCATCCTGTTCGGCCTGATCGTGCGGGCCGCGTTCCTCTACCTGCGGACCACCCTGCACAACCGCGGGATCTGGAAGAGCGATCCCGATCGGCTGATCCAGCACTTCACGGACTTCGCCGTCCGTTTCGTGCGTGTGGCGACGTGCTTCCGCGGGGGCCTGATCAAGATGGGCCAAATGGGGAGCTTGCGTGTCGACGTGGTCCCGGATGCCGTCACCGACGAGCTAGCCAAGCTCCAGGACCGGGTTCCGGCGCATCCGTACCACGAGATCGCCCTCCAGATCGAGCGGGAGCTCGGTGATTCGGTGCGAGAGACCTTCGCCGAGTTCGATCCCGAGCCCATCGCGGCGGCCAGCCTTGGCCAGGTGCACCGGGCCCGCAGCAAGAGCGGGGAGGTGGTGGCCGTCAAGGTCCTCTACCCCGGGATCGAGCGCTCGGTCGCGGTAGACCTGGCCATGACCCACTTGGCACTGCGCGTCTTCAACTGGTTCTCTCCAGCCGACCTGCTCCAGATCTACCGGGAGATCCGGGAGTCCCTGCTCGGTGAGATGGACTACATCCGGGAGGGCCGGGCCGCAGAGGAGTGCGAGCGCAACCTGCGCAGAGACCCGGAGCTCTTCCGCCACCTTCGCATCCCGACCATCCGCTGGGAGACCACCACCCAGCGGGTCCTCACGATGGAATATATCCCGGGCGTGAAGATCAACGACCGCGTGTCGCTGGACGCTCAGGGTGTGAACGTCGATGACCTGGTGCTCTGGGCGTCCCGCGCCTTCCTGACCATGATGTTTCGCGACGGCTTCTTCCACTGCGACCCCCATCCGGGCAACTTCATCGTCGACCCGGAGGGGCGGGTGGGGATCATCGACTTCGGCATGAACAAGCGGATCGAACCGGAAATCCTGAGCGCGATCCGCAAGAACGTAGTGGCGTCGGTGCAGAAGGACGCGGATCTCTACGTCGAGTCCCTGCTGGAGGTCGAAATCATCCGTCCGGCAGATGCCCCCGCGGTGCACGAGCTGGCCCTGATGTCCTTCGAGCCCGAGTACTACAACCTGACGCCCCAGGAGATGGCCAATCTCGACTTCGGTGAATATTTCAAGCGACAGCGCGTCCACATGAAGAAGATCAAGAGCTTCCAGCTCCCCGACGGGATCGTGATGTGGTCGAGAGCCATCTCGCTGCTGATCGGGCTCGCCTCGGAGTTGGCCCCGGGGCTCCGTCCCCTCGATGTGATCGGGCCGTTCGTTCTGGAGTTCCTCCAGGGGGGCGGCCCGGGGCCGAATCAAGGGCGTGACGCCGGGGTCCAAAAGGCTGTAGGTTTGGGAACCCCTTTGGCAACCCGGGAGGAGGAAGTCTCATGCGGATCATCGGTAGGCCGTCGCGCATCGCGCTGATCGGTGCGCTCCTTGTCGGCCTCGCGGCCGTCGCGGCGGTGCCTCAGGCGCTCGCGCAGTCGAAAGGCAAGAGCATTCAGACCGAGGCGAAGTGGGTGAAGTTCGACTCGGCCGTGAATACGGTCACGGTCAAGATCATGAAGCCCGGGAAGCGCCCCAAGCTGAAGGAAGCCGGCCTCAAGAAAGGGAAGGAGGCGACCTTCGACGTCAAGCCGGAGGGTTCGGTGCTGACCCGCACCACCGTCGCCGTCAACGGGAAGAAGGGTGAGATCACCGACATTCCCGAGGGCAAGACCGTCTTCATCTACTGGGTCGAGGACCCGGCCAAGGCCACCAAGCGCTTCGCGCGCAAGATCGACGTGATCTTCAGCGAAGAGGAGCTCGCCGAGCGCTACGGCTTCGAGGACTGACCGTCGACTGTGGTTGCGCCGCCGGCGTCAGCCGGCGGCCTTCTCGAAGACGTCCACGAACTTGCGGTACTTTGCCGCGATCTGGGCCACGGCCTCTTCCCGGGAGTGCTTCTCCTGGCGAAGGTCCTGGACGGCGTCCCAGAACGTGGTGCGGCCCACGGCGAAGCCGATGTAGCCGGGCACGCCGGCGGCCGCGGTGAGCCACTCGTGCACCTTCTGCTCGTTCTCACCCCGCCCGAGCACGATGTTGCCGACCTTGTCGCGGCCGCCGCGGCGGGTGGCCTCGGCGAGCTTCACGCAGTCATCGCGCTGGTCCACGCCCTCGATCTTCCAAACGTCGGGCTCGACGCCCTTGTCCTGGAGCTCGTGAATCGCCCGGACCATGAGCCCGGGCCGCACATTGGCGTCGTAGGCCTTCTTATCGCCGCCCACTGCCTCGAGCTGGGCCGAAGAGGCGGGCACCAGCAGCTCGAACACGTACTTGCGGTCGTGCTCCTTGAGCCAGTCCGAGAGGCGCTTCAGCCGCACCGCCTGGCGCTGGTTCATCTCCACCTCGTCTTCCACGTTGTAGCGGACCAGCACCTTGCAGAACGTGGGATTCAGGGCCTCGATGTGCGCGCCGAAGTCCTCGCCGTACTCGAAGTCGAACTCGTTCTGTCCGCTCTTCTCGGCGGGCATGGCTGTGGCGACACCGCTGGCCACCGCGTCCACGATCACAGCGGCGCCGAACTGCTCGTCCACCAGGATTCCCGCCTTCTCCTTCGGAACGCCGCCGTCGAGGGCCTTGCAGAAGCCGTCGTAGATCACGCGCTTGGCGGCCGCGATCTCCGCGGTCTGCTCTGCGTTCAGCGCGCCCTTCCAGCCGAACATCTTGGTCTGGAACGATCCGCGGTGATCGAAGGGGAGGATGTAGAGAGGCTTGTCGTAGCCAAGGCTCATCTTGGTTGAATCCCTCTTCCGTAAGGGCGGCAGTGTAAGTGAGGTAGGGGGTCTCCCTCAAGCGCCCAGGCCGCACCGAGAACCGGGCTTGGGGTAGACTCGTCGATCGGTGGGTGCCCCGGAGGAATGAAGAGGTGACGGTCGACGCGGAGCAGTTCAAGGCGGGACTCGCCCGCTGGGCCAGCGGAGTCACCATCGTGACTGCCCGAGCCGGAGATCGGGTCCACGGCATGACCGTCTCCGCCTTCAGCAGCGTCTCCCTGGATCCACCCCTGGTCTTGGTCTGCGCCGACAAGACGTCGAATACGCTGCCGGTGATCGAGGATGCGGGATGCTTCGCCGCCAACGTGCTGGCCCGCGGGCAGGAGGAGCTGTCCAACCGCTTCGCGTCCGAGGAGGACGAGTGGCGGCGATTCGAGGGGCTCGAGGTGGAGTCGGGCGCCACTGGCGCGCCGTTGATCGTCGACGCCCTGGCCAACATCGATTGCAAAGTGGTCGCCTCCCACGACGCCGGCGACCATGTGATCTACGTGGGCCAGGTGGAGCAGATCGTGACCCGGGATCGCGAGCCCCTGCTCTTCTACCAGGGCCGCTATTGCTCCGTGGCTCCCGAGGCGCCCGGCGGGTGAGCCGCGTTCGCTTCATCGTCTTCTCGGACTACCTGTGCCCGTGGTGTTACAACGGCTCGGTGCGCCTGCAGCGTCTGGCCGACGCGAAGCCGGGCCGGGTCGAGCTGGAGTGGCGCAGCTACCTGCTCCGTCCCCACCCGGGCGCACGCCGGGACCTGGAGAAGTTCCGGGTCTACACCCGCTCCTGGCTGCGTCCCGCGGCGGAGGCCGACGGGGGGACCTTCCAGGTCTGGACGGGCGACCGGGGCCCGCCGTCCCACAGCGTTCCGCCTCATCTGGTGGCCAAGGCCGCGGCGCGGCTCGGGCCCGACGCCTTCCGCCGCGCGCACGAAGGGCTCCTGCGCGCGTACTTCGCCGAGAACCGGGACATCAGCGACGACGACACGCTCCGCGCGCTGTGGGCGGAGTGGGAGCTGCCCGCGGAGGCCTACGAGACCCGCCGCGAGCCCGCGCTCCTCGAGCAGGTCATGGACGAGTACAACCAGGCCTTCGAGCTCGGCGTTACGGGCGTCCCTGCCGTGCTGCTCGAGGGCAACCCGGCGCTGATCGTCGGCGCCCAACCGTTCGCCCTCTACGAGCGCTGGGCCGAGCGCGCCCTGGCGGCGGCCGAGATCGCCTGATGTCACTCTTCGACCTGAAGGATCGCGTGGCGGTGGTGACCGGCGCCTCGTCGGGCCTCGGCGTCCAGATCGCCAACGCCCTGGCCGAGGCCGGCGCCCATCTGGTGTTGGCCGCGCGGCGCGGCGACCGCCTGGTGGAGCTGGCCGAGAAGCTCGCCACGCGCGGGGTGCGCGCCCATCCCGTCCCCTGCGACGTGAGCTCGGAGGCCCAGGTCGACGAGCTCGTCGACGCGACGCTCGCGCACTACGGGCAGGTCGACGTGCTGGTGAACAACGCCGGCATCACGGAGGTCGTTCCGGCCGAGACCCAGACACGAGAGAGCTTCCAGCAGGTGGTGGACGTGAATCTCCTGGGTGTCTTTCTGTGCACCCAGCGCTTCGGTCGCCGCATGCTCGGGGCCGGCCGCGGCTCGATCGTCAACGTGGCTTCCATGCTGGGCCTGGTCGGTGTGGGCCAGGTGCCGCAGGCAGCCTACGCCGCCTCCAAGGGCGCGGTGATCAACATGACCCGGGAGTTCGCCGCCCAGTGGGCCCGGCGCGGCGTGCGGGTCAACTGCCTGGCCCCCGGCTGGTTCGAGACCGAGATGACCGGCGAGATGTTCGGGGACGAGCGCTCGCTCCACTGGATGCGTACGCGCACGCCCATGGGTCGGGCCGGGCAGCCCGGCGAGCTCTCGGGCGCCCTGCTGCTGCTGGCCTCGGACGCGTCGAGCTTCATCACGGGACAGACGATCGTGGTCGACGGCGGGTGGACCATCGTCTAGCGGTGACCCCCGCTACCGGGGCGCTGCGGTGGCGAGCGCGAGCACCTTGGACGAGAAGGATATCCCTTCGTTCTGCGCAGCGCGCAGGTTGACCTCGTAACCAATACGGCGGCCCTTGCGCTGCACGTTGATCATGCCGCCCCGAGTGACGAAGCCCGCCGTGTCGCCGAGAGTGAGGACTCCTAGCCCGGTGACGAGCTCCAGCAGCGCCTCGAGATCTCTCTGCTCAGAACTCGCTACGAACAGAACATGGCAGGGCATGACACTCTCGAGGTCGGGGTAGCGCCGGATCTCGATCCGTCGACCGCGGTACAGCGCGGTACCGAACGTCTTGTCGAGCACGGACCCGAATGGGTCTCTTCCCACCACGGCGAATATCAATGCTGCGTCCGGATTGGAGAAGGTCCCCTCTGGAAACTCCGTAGCCTGGACGATATGCCGCATCACGCCGGCCTTGATCTCTTTGGCGCGCTCCGATCGGCTGGCGGCGAAGACCTGGCTGCTGGCCACGATCGCCGCGAGCAGAACCACAGCGAATCGCACTCGTCTCCGGCGAGCACGTTGGGCAACGAGGTCGTGTACGTCATCACTGCCCTCCCGCTCTACGACGCCGGCTCCGACCAGGTCGAATTCTTCGTAGCCTCGGAAGACCGAGCGCTTCTCGAGCGGCGCTACTTTCGAGCCGGCCAGGGGCGGCCCTATCGCACGATCGAGAGTCCCCGGGAGTACATGCAAACGGTGAGGGGCTCCGTTCTGCCCACCCGCGTCATCGTCAACGATCTCGATCGTGGGGCCGTGGCGGTGGCGCACATCAGACACATTCCCATCGCAGACGATCTCGACGATGGCATGTTCACCCTCAGTCGTTTCCGGGCGCCCGAGCTTCGCATCCCCAATCCCTGATACCGGACACGGGGGACGACCAGGATGGTGCGGCAGAGAGGATTCGAACCTCCACGGGGTTGCCCCCACCAGCCCCTCAAGCTGGCGCGTCTGCCGGTTCCGCCACTGCCGCGCGGGTCGGGCTCGAAGCGGGGCCGAAGTTACCGAAGCGGCCCCGTGCCGCCAGTGGACGTCACTCGGCCGGCGGGGTCTCCTCGGGCACGGGAACGATCTCCTCGAGTGCGCTCGGCGACGCGGGCTCGTTGGCGGCGTCCCCGGGGATCACCTCCTCCAGGATTCCGGCGCCGGTCTCTTCGACCACCTCCTCGTCGTCGAAGAGCAGCTCTTCCGAGCCCATCTTGCCCATGTACGAGAGGGTGAGACTCGTAACCATGAAGATCACGGCGCAGCCCGCTGTGACCTTGGTGAGAAAGTTGCCGGCGCCCCGGCTACCGAACACGGTCTGGCTGCTGCCGCCGCCGAGCATGGCGCCCATGTCCGCGCCCTTGCCGCGTTGCAGCAGCACGACGAGGATCAGCACCACGCACACCATGACGTGGAGCACGGTGAGAAAGATGTCCATCGATTCCCCCTCCTAGGCCCGATCGAAGTGCACGATCTTGGCGAAGCGGTCGGGCTCCAGGCTCGCGCCCCCGACGAGGGCGCCGTCGATGTCGGTCTGGGCCATCAGCTCTGCCACGTTCTCGGGCTTGACCGAGCCTCCGTACTGGAGTCGGATCGCCTGGCCCGCTTCGCCGAAGCGGTTGCACAGCCATTCGCGGATGGAGCGGTGGACTCCCTGGGCGATCTCGGGCGTGGCCGTCTTGCCGGTGCCGATGGCCCAGACGGGCTCGTAGGCCACGACCACCTCGGCTGCGCGCGCTTCGGGAACCTGGGCCAGGCTCTCGTCCAGCTGATTTCCCACCACGTCCAGGGTGCGCCCGGCCTCGTGCTCCTCGAGGGTCTCGCCGACGCACACGATGGGCAGGAGGTCGGCGGCCAGCAGAGCCGCCGCCTTTCGGGCCACCAGCTCGCTGCTCTCGCCGTAGAGCGCGCGGCGCTCGCTGTGTCCGACGATCGCGTAGCGGCAGCCCAGGTCCACCAGCATGGCCGGGGCGATCTCGCCGGTGAAGGCTCCCTTCTCCTCGGGGTTCACGTTCTGGGCGGCCAGCACGACGCGGCTGCCGCCCAGTGCGCGGCCGGCCCGATCGAGGGCCGTGAAGGGTGGCGCGAGGACGATGTCGACTTCGGCGTCCGCCACCAGGGGCAGGAACGCCTCCACGAAGGCCTCGGCTTGGCCCGCGGTCTTCTGCATCTTCCAGTTGGCGGCGAAGATGGGTGTTCTCTGGCTCATCGTTCCAGTGCGGTGACCCCCGGGAGCTTCAGGCCCTGAACATACTCGAGCGAGGCGCCGCCGCCGGTGGAGAGGTGGTCGATGCGGTCGCCCAGGCCCAACTTGTTGACGGCGGCCAGGGAGTCTCCCCCGCCGACCACGGACCGGGCGGACGAGCGGGCCACCCCCCGCGCCACGGTCTCGGTGCCTGCGGCGAAGGGCTCCAGCTCGTAGACCCCCATGGGCCCGTTCCAGAACAGCGTGCCGGCGCGGCCCGCTTCGTCTGCGTAGGCGGCCGCGGTCTCGGGGCCGATGTCGACGCCCATCCAGCCGTCCGGGATCTCGGGCACGACCCGGGTGGGGGCGTCGGCCTCGAGCCGTTCGGCGACCACGTGGTCCACGGGTAGCAGGAGCCGCCGCCCCGCGGTGAGGGCCGCGAGCTCCACTTCGCGGGCGGCGTCCAGCCGGTCGTGCTCCACCGGCGACTTGCCGGTGGGCTGGCCACGCGCCGCCAGGAACGTGTACGCCATGGCTCCGCCCACGGCGAGGACGTCGGCGCGCCTGGCCAGCGCGCTCAAGACGCCGAGCTTGTCGGACACCTTGGCGCCGCCCAGCAGGCAGAGCAGGGGACGCACCGGCTCGCGCACCGCCTGCAGGCTGGCCAGCTCGGCCTCGAGCAGCTCGCCCGCCGCGGCTCGATCCACGTACGGAACCATCCCCGCGGTCGACGCATGGGCGCGGTGGGCGGTCCCGAAGGCGTCGTTCACGTAGATGTCGGCCAGATCCGCGAGGCGCAGGGCGAAGCTCAGGTCGTTGCCCTCTTCACCGGCCTCGAAGCGCAGGTTCTCGAGCAGCAGCACCTGGCCGTCGCCCAGGTCGGCCACCGCCTCCTCCGCGCGCGGCCCCACGCAGCGATCACTGAAGCTCACGCCCGTCCCGAGCAGCTCCGCCAGGCGTGCGGCCACGGGGCGCAGGGACAGCCGGGGCACGCGCTCGCCCTTCGGCCGACCCAGATGCGAGGCCAGGATCACGCGGCCGCCCCCGGCCAGGAGCCGGCGGACCGTGGGCAGCGAGGCGCGGATCCGCGTGTCGTCAGCGATGCGGGTTCCGTCGAGGGGCACGTTCAGGTCGGCGCGCACGAACACGTGCTGACCGCGAACCCCGTCCCCCGCGAGCAGCCCCTCCAGGCCGGGGACCGACACCCGGCTCAGCTGCCGCCCATCATGAACGCGAGGTCCACCACGCGGGTCGCGTAGCCTACCTCGTTGTCGTACCAGGAGAGCACCTTGGCGAAGTTGCCGTTCATCACCTTGGTGGTGGCGGCGTCGAGCATGGACGAGTGGGAATTGCCCAGGAAGTCCGCGGACACCAGGGGCTCGTCGACATACTGGAGGATGCCCTTCATGGGTCCGTCGGCCGCCGCCTTCATGGCCGCGTTGACGGCGTCCGCGTCGGTGGACTTCTTCAGGATGACCGCGAGGTCGACCACCGAGACGTCCGGGGTCGGCACGCGCATGGCGTAGCCGTCGAGCTTCCCCTTGAGCTCCGGCATTACCAGCCCAATGGCGCGCGCCGCGCCCGTGCTGGTCGGGATCATCGACAGCGCCGCCGAACGCGCGCGCCGCAGGTCCTTGTGCGGGCCGTCGAGCGTGACCTGGTCGTTCGTGTAGGCGTGGATCGTCGTCATCCAGCCGGCCTCGATGCCATATTCGTCGTGCAGCACCTTGGCCACCGGGCCGAGGCAGTTGGTGGTGCAGGAGGCGTTCGAGACGATGCGGTGCTGGGCCGGGTCGTAGGCGTCATCGTTCACGCCCAGCACGATGGTCACATCGGGATCGGCCGCGGGAGCGCTGATGATCACGCGCTCGGCGCCGGCCTCGAGGTGCTTCGCGGCCTTGTCCCGGGCGGTGAAGAGCCCAGTCGACTCGATGGCAATCTCGGCGCGCTGCTTCTTCCAGGGCAGGTTCGCGGGATCGCGCTCGGCGAATACGGGGATGGTCTTGCCGTTGACCACGAGCCCATCATCCGTCGCTTGAACGTCTCCCGGGAAGTGGCCGTGGGTAGAATCGTATTTCAGAAGATGGGCGAGGGTCTGGGTGTCGGTGATGTCGTTGATTCCGACGATCTCGATGTCTCTGCCCTGAGCGGCCCGGAAGACCAGCCGTCCGATGCGGCCGAAGCCGTTGATCCCCACGCGAAGCGACATCCTTGTCTCCTTTGGCTCCCCGGACGGGCGGTGCCCACGAGGCCCGATGGGTGTCGACCCGGACGGAGCCGACGTGCCTCAAGCCTTGGACTTCTCTCGGGTTTGCGGCGACCGGGACCGGCGTCCCGGTCCGCGGCGCGGCGGATCCTAGCGAACCTCGCCAGCCGGGTCCGCGGGCTCAGCGCCGGCCCCGGGCCTGCCGCTAAGATGGGGGGACTCGGCCCTGGGGGGAACGTGATCGTCGGAAGCGGCGTCGACGTGATCGAGATCGCACGCGTAGAGCGCGCCTTGGAACACCGGGGCGAGCGCTTCGAGCGGCGTGTCTTCACACCCCAGGAGATCGAGACCTGCCGCCGGGCGCGGCGCCCGGAGCAGCAGTTCGCGCTGCGCTTCGCGGCCAAGGAAGCGGCCATGAAGGCGGTGGGTACGGGTTGGGGGCAGGGCGTGCGCTGGCTGGACATCGAGACGGCGCCCCGTGCCGGTGCCCGTAGCGGGCCCGAGGCCGGGCTCCGTCTCACCCTGCGCGGACGGGCCGCCGAGCTCGCCGCCGAGCGCGGCGGCGCGCGCACCCATCTGGCGCTGAGTCGCAGCCGCACCCACGCCGTAGCGGTGGTCCTGCTCGAGGGAGCCGACGATTGAGCCGGGCCGAGGAGGGCGCGGAGCGGGGCGCCGCCGCCGCGCTCGCGATCGTGGCCGCGATCGCGCTGGGTCTGTTGGCGGCCCTGTGGTTCGGGGGCCGCTGGATCGCCTACGAGCGCCAGCATCGCAGCGCGGTTCCCACGACCTCCGGGACCCTGCACGTGGTGGGGATCGACCGATCCGTCGAGGTCGTGCGCGATGAGCGCGGAGTCGCGCGCGTTCGTGCCGCTGGCGAAGCGGAGGCCTGGTTCGGCGCCGGCTTCGTCCACGCCCAGGACCGCCTGGCCCAGATGCTCTGGCTCCGGCGCCTGGCGCGGGGCCACGCGGCCGAGGTGGCGGGGGAGGGCGCACTGGCCTCCGACCGGTTGGCCCGCACGATCGGGATCGGGCGCCACGCCGATGCCCAGGTGGAGCGCCTGGACCCGTCGGTGCGCCGCATCCTCGATGCTTACGCCCGGGGCGTGAACGCCCGGCTGGCGCGCATCGAGGCCGGTGCCGTCGGCGCCCCGGTGGCCATGCACGGCTGGCCCGAGCCCGCACCCTGGACGCCGGGTGACAGTCTGGCGCTGCTCAAGCTCACCTCATGGGTGACGGGCGCGTCGCTCGACATCCCGCTGGTCCTCGACGACCTGATCGAGAGGCTGACCGGCCTGGCCGCGCGGCCGTTCTTTCCCGCCGAGAGCGGAATCCAGGCGGTGAATGTGCCCGTCGACCTGAGCGCGTTCTCCGGCGCCCCGCGCGCTGGAGCCGGGCCGGCGCTGGCCTCTCGCGGGCCGGCCCGGGGTCGCGGAATCGGGGACGCCTTCCTGGGCGGCAGCGCCTGGGTCCTCGCCGGCGAGCGGACAGCGGGCGGCTCGCCGCTCCTGGCGGCCGAGCTCCACGCCGCGCCCACCGCGCCCGCGCTCGTCTACGAGATCGCGCTCGAGGCCGGGGCCGAGGACTGGAGGGTGGCCGGCGCGACGATTCCGGGGATCCCGGTGGTCTGGGCGGGTCGCAACGCCGACGTGGCGTGGGCGGCGACCCCGGGCGGAGCGGTCATCGCCGATCTCTACGAGGAGACGCTGCGACGGGATGACCCGTCCCGCTACCACAACGGCGGCCGCTGGGTGCCGCTCACCGAGCGGGTCGAGGCGATCCGGGTGCGCACCCCGCGCGGCGCCGTGCGCGAGGAGTCGCTGGCGGTGCGGAGCACGCACCACGGGCCGCTGGTGAATGCGCTGCTCGAGGAGGAGCGCAAGCCCATGGCACTGGCGTGGACCGGGGCGTGGCCGGGCGATGGCATTGGCTCGCTGCTGGCGCTGACCCGGGCGCGGGACGCGGAGGCGGTGGTGGAGGCGATGCGCGGCCACCACGAGCCGGTCATCGCGCTGGTCTACGCCGACCGGTTCGGCGCCGGCGGCGTTCAGGTGGCGGGCTGGATTCCGCGCCGCATGCTGCCCACCAGCCTGATGCCGGTGCCCGGCCGCATGCGCGCATTCACCTGGCACGAGCCGGTGCCCTTCGAGGCCCTGCCGGCCCGGCAACTGGGCCCGGAGCGGACCTGGGTGGTCGCCGCCGACGGACGCTGGGGCGCGAGCCCACCGGGCCAGCGCATCGAATGGCTGTGGCGCAGCGGCGTGCGCGCCCGTCGTCTGGACGAGCTCGTGGCAGCGCTCGCCGGTCTCGGCCGCGCCGACCTCGCGGGGGCCGCGGCGATCCAGAACGACCGCGGCGTGGCGACGGCCGCGGACATCGTCCCCGCCCTCTTTCAGCTCGCCGGCGAGGCGGGAGATTTCGGTCCCGAAGTTCGAGAGGTCGCCGCCCTGCTGCGCGGATGGGACGGCCGCGCCGCACCCGAGAGCGCGGCCGCGGCCGTGTACCACGTTCTGATCCACCAGCTCGTGCGCGAGCTCTTCGCGGAGGCGCTGGGCGAGTCGATGCTGGCCCGCTACCAGACGTTCTCCCGGGGAGGCGCGGATCGGGTGGCCGAGGCCATCGTGACGGCGGCTGCCCGGGGCGGCGCCCGGGGCGCCTGGTCCGACCCGGATCGGGTGCGCGCGGCGGTCCGGCGCAGCCTCCACCAGACCTGGGTCAGTCTCTCCTACCGCCTCGGCCCGAACCGCGGCGGCTGGAGCTGGGGCCGGGTCCACCAGCTGCGCTTTGCGCCCGTTCCCGCCTCGAGCGCGGACGAGCGCGGTCCGTCGGCGGCGCTCGGACCGATTGGAACCGGAGGCGACGGGGCGACCCTGTTTCTGGCCGAGTACGACGCGGCCCACCCCTTCGACGTGCGCCTGGCCTCGGTCTTCCGCATGGCCGCCGACCTGTCGGCTCCGGACGGCCTCTGGACCGAGCTCGCGCCGGGCCAGTCGGAGCACCCCAACCACCCCCACTACGCCGACCGCACCCCCTCGTGGCTCGATGCGTCGGCCGCGGCCGCCGCGAAGCAGGAGCCGGCAGAGGCGGGGGAGATGGACGACGATCTCGCCGTGGAACGTCTGATCCTCGAACCCGCACCCGCACCGCTGGACTGATGGCGGTCCGAGGTGCGGAGCCGAGGACCGGCTGATGGCCGTTCTCTTCGCAGAGGTCGCGAGCTTCTACGCGTCCGTGGAGCGGAGCCGGGACCCGGAGCTGAGGACCCGTCCCGTGCTCGTCGGCGGCGATCCGCGCAAGCGCGGACAGGTCCAGTCGGCGAGCCCCGAGGCCCTGGCCTCCGGGGTGCGGGTGGGCATGTCGATGCTCGACGCCCTCGAGCGGTGTCCGCGCGCGCGGGCGCTGCGCACCGACATGAAGCGCTACCGCGAGGTCTCGACCTGGTTGCGCACCTGCCTGCGCGCCGAGATCCCGTCGCTCGAGCCCGCCGGTCTCGAGGCGGCGTACCTGGATCCCGCCCACGCAGGCGACCCGGTCGAGACCGCCGGACGCCTGGTCACGCGGGTCCACGAGGAGCTGGCGCTGCCGCTTCGGGTGGGCATCGCGCCGGTCAAGTTCCTCGCGCGGCTGGCGGCCGAGAACGTGGACGCTCAAGCCGGCGGCGTCCGCCGCATCCAGCAGAGCGAAGCGTCGGCCTTCCTGGAGCCGCTTCCGATCGGTCGCCTGCCCGGGGTGGGGCCCAAGACCGTGGCCAAGCTGGAGGCGCTGGGAGCGTTCAAGGTGGGTGACCTGCTCGCCATCCCGGCGGCTCGGCTCGAAGCCGTGCTCGGCAATCACGGCCTGCGCATCCTCGAGTACGCGCGTGGCGAGGACCCGTCGCGGATCCGCCCAGCGCGGCATCCGCAGACCCTGAGCCAGGCATTTACCTTCGAGGAGCCGCAGCTCGACATGGGTGTCCTGTGGGATCGGCTCCAGGGCCTGGCCCAGGGACTGGAGGAGGGGCTCCGCCGCCAGGGTCTCTCGGCGGGCCGGGTGGCCGTGAAGGTGCGCTACGCCGACCTCGAGACGGCGACCCGGAGCCGGACCCTGCCGCGCCCGGTGGTGGCGGCCGGCGAGATCGCCGCGTCGGCAGCCCCGCTGCTGGACCGGACCCACGCCGGGGCGCGCCCGGTCCGGAGCCTGGGGCTGGTCCTGTCGGGCCTGACCCCCGGAGCCCGGGAAGACCCGCAGCTCGACCTGTTTCAGCCCCGTCGTTGAAGTCGATTCTCCGCTCTCCGGCCCAGCGGCGGGTTCAAGCTCGTCCCTCGCGCATCCGAAGTGCGCAGAGGGCGGTCCACGTCGCCATTGGGTGGGCGGCCCACAGCACCGCGAGACGGGTCACGAGTGGGGGAGCGCCGGATGGAAGCCGAAGCCGGCATCGACCGTCGCAAGTATCTCCGGATCGACACGGACCAGGTGATCTCCTTCGCCCAGGTGGACCGGGGCGACCGCCTCGCCGTCAGCAAGAACCTCTCGACGGGCGGCATCCGCTTCGAGGCCGTCGGCGTGGAGATCGACCAGGACGAGGTGCTTCGGGTCACCTTCAACATCGGCGACCACCGTCTGGTCCATCGATACCGACCCCATCACCCAGGATGTCGGTATCGAGTTCATCGAGATCGACCCCCTGGCTCTGCGCCTGCTCCAGCAGGGGGAAGCCTCCGAGTAGCGCACGCCTTGACACCGCGATGGACGGGGTGCGAGTGTCCTCGCGATGGCGGACTTCCATCAGACTGGGGTGATCAGCACCCTCCACCGGCTGGGCAGTCCCGACCTGGTCCGGCTGGAGCGCGAGCTGCTCTCCTACAGCACCGAGCGGCCGGTGGCCCTGGTTCTGCCGTGCCTGTACTCCGAGCTCTACGGTCCGGCGCTCAAGGGCATCGTCGACCAGCTGAAGGGCGTGCCCTACCTGCGCCAG
>JAPUKG010000374.1 GCA_027295775.1 Pseudomonadota bacterium | reverse complement strand
CATCCTGAGCCCGGCCACTGGCCGCCCGGTCATCGGGCCCACCCAGGACATCGTGCTCGGCTGTTACTACATGACCCGAGAGCGACAGGGCTCCCGGGGCGAGGGCATCCGCTTCGCGAGCCCCGACGAGGTGCGTGTCGCCTTCGACGCAGGCGAGCTCGAGATCCACGCCCAGATCTCGGTGCGCATCGACGGCGAGCTGGTGGAGACCACCACCGGTCGCATCCTGCTGGCCGAGATCGTCCCTGACGAGATCCCCTTCGAGATCACCAACCAGGTGATGGACAAGAAGGCGCTGGGCGAGCTCATCGATCAGACCTATCGGCGCCTCGGCACCAAGGCGACGGTGCTGCTCGCAGACCGTCTGCGCACCCTCGGGTACAACTACGCCACCCAGTCCGGGATCTCGATCTGCATCGATGACATGCTCGTGCCGCCGGACAAGGAGCGGTTTCTCGAGGCCGCGAGCCAGGAGGTCGCCGAGATCCAGGAGCAGTATCAGGAGGGCCTGATCACCGACGGCGAGCGCTACAACAAGGTCGTCGACATCTGGGCACAGGCCACCGAGAAGATCACCGAGCAGATGACCCAGGTGATCGGCACCGAAGTGGTGGTCGACGAAGAGGGCAACAAGCACGAGCGGCCGAGCTTCAACGCCATCTACATGATGGCGGACTCGGGGGCCCGCGGCTCCGCCCAACAGATGCGCCAGCTCTGCGGGATACGTGGCCTGATGGCCAAGCCCTCCGGCGCGATCATCGAGACGCCCATCACCTCGAACTTCCGCGAGGGACTCTCGGTGCTGCAGTACTTCATCTCCACCCACGGTGCGCGCAAGGGTCTGGCCGACACCGCGCTCAAGACCGCCAACTCCGGCTACCTGACCCGGCGCCTCGTCGACGTCTCCCAGGACGTAATCATCCGGGAAACGGACTGTGAAACGCAGGACGGCATCGAGATGGGATCGCTCGTGGAGGTGGGCGAGATCGTCGAGCCCCTGGGCGAGCGCATCCTCGGTCGGGTGGCGCTGCTCGACGTCAAGGACCCGATCAATGAGGAGGTGCTGGTCTCGGCCGGCAACGAGATCGACGAGGAGGGTGTCCGCAGCATCGAGGACGCGGGCATCGAGACCGTGCTGATCCGCTCGGTCGTTACGTGTGCCACCCGACACGGGGTGTGTGTCTCCTGCTACGGGCGCGATCTGTCCCGGGGCGCTCTGGTGAACCTCGGCGAGGCGGTGGGCGTGATTGCCGCCCAGTCGATCGGCGAGCCCGGCACCCAGCTGACCATGCGCACGTTCCACATCGGTGGCGCCGCAACCCGGCGCGCCGAGCAGTCCCACGCCGAGGCCTCAACCGAGGGCGAGTTGCGCTTCCACAATATCCGGCTGGTGCGAAACCCGTCAGGGGCCGTGATCTCGATGAGCCGGAACGGCGAACTGGGCATCATCGACGCCAGCGGCCGGGAGCGCGAGCGACACTCCGTGGTCTACGGCGCCGAGATCAAGGTGGAGGATGGCCAGCAGGTCAAGCCCGGCGAGGTGCTCCTCCAGTGGGATCCCTTCGCCAGTCCGATCCTCGCGGAGGTATCGGGCACCATCAAGTACGGCGACATCACCGAGGGCATGACCATGCAAGAGCAGGTCGACGAGTTCACGGGCATGTCGTCGAAGGTGATCGTGGAGTCGAAGGACCCGGACCTCCGGCCGCGGATCTCCATCAAGGGGCCCGACGGCGAGACTCAGGGTCGGGCGCTCCTACCCGTCGGGGCCTTCGTCTCGATCGAAGATGGCGCCCAGGTTGGCGCCGGCGACGTGGTGGCAAAGATCCCGCGCGAGGCCTCCAAGACCAAGGACATCACCGGTGGCCTGCCGCGCGTGGTGGAGCTCTTCGAGGCCCGCAAGCCGAAGAATTTCGCGGTCGTCACCGAGGTCGACGGCATCGTCTCGTTCGGAAGCGACAGCCGCGGCAAGCGCCGGGTGATCGTGACGCCCGAGGAGGGGGGCGAGCCCCAGGAGTACCTGATCCCGAAGGGCAAGCACGTGAGCGTCCACGAGGGAGACGGAGTGCGCGCGGGCGAGGCCCTGATGGACGGCTCGTCGAACCCGCACGACATCCTGAAGATCAAGGGCGAGAAGGAGCTGGCCAAGTTCATCGTCGACGAGGTGCAGGAGGTCTACCGCCTCCAGGGAGTCAAGATCAACGACAAGCACATCGAGACGATCGTCCGACAGATGCTCCGCAAGGTCCGGGTCAAGGACGTCGGGGATACCGACTTCCTGGTCGGCGAGCATGCAGACAAGCGGGTGGTGGACGATGCCAATGCGCGCATGGAGGAGGAGGGCAAGGAGACCTGCGTCTTCGAGCCCCTGCTGCTCGGGATCACGAAGGCCTCCCTCTCGACGGAGTCCTTCATCTCCGCTGCCTCGTTCCAGGAGACGACGAAGGTGCTGACCGAGGCCGCGATCTGGGGGAAGACCGACAACCTCCGCGGGCTGAAGGAGAACGTCATCATGGGTCGCCTGATTCCGGCCGGCACCGGGATGGCGCGGTACAAGAACGTCGGGATCCAGATCGACGCGCCCGAGTCGCTGGGCGGCGGCCTCGAGGAGGAGGCGGGCCTCGACGAGACGACCGAGATTCCGGCGGTGCCGGCGGAGGCCCCCGGGGACGAGCTCATGGTCAAGGGCGACGGGGGCACCGAGCCGATCGAGACCTGATGCCGCCCAAAGCCCTCGGATTCGCCCTGTCTTCGCCATCCTGGAGGCGTTGACAGGGGATGGAAGCCAGCTAGAATGCTGCGGTTTCTGGCACAGGGCCGCCTCCTCGCGGTCCGCTCCTGACCCGAACGGAGAGCCAGCCCGAAGGACATCCTTCCGGTCTCTTCGTTCCCCGGGGAGCGGAACCCAGGGGAGGCACGTCTCCGCGCCTATGGGCATTCGGGTTCGGGGTACGGGAGCGAGAGATGCCGACAATCCAACAGCTGGTTCGCAACGGGCGCGTGAGGAAGAAGCGGCGCTCCAAGTCGCCGGACCTGAACGCCTCGCCCCAGCGCCGCGGCGTATGCCTGCGGGTCTTCACGGCAACCCCGAAGAAGCCGAACTCCGCGCTGCGCAAGGTCGCGCGCGTGCGGCTCACGAACGGGCGCGAGGTGAACGCCTACATTCCGGGCGTCGGCCACACGCTGCAGGAGCACTCGGTGGTGCTCGTGCGAGGCGGACGCGTGAAGGATCTTCCCGGCGTCCGCTACCACATCGTGCGCGGCACGCTCGACGCCACGGGGGTCGAGTCGCGCAATCGCAGCCGCTCCAAGTACGGTACCAAGCGGCCCAAGTAGTCCCCTTGTAGCGGCCTGTAGGGCTGGAGAGTTCCCATGCCGAGACGTCGAGAGGTTCCGAAACGCCAGGCGGTGCCGGATTCCAAGCACGGGGATCGCATGGTGGGCCGGTTCATGAACGTGATCATGCACGACGGCAAGAAGAGCACCGCCGAGGGGATCGTCTACGGGGCCTTCGACATCATCGAGAGCAAGATGCGCAGCGACCCGCTCGCCCTGTTCCGGCGTGCCCTGGAGAACGTGCGCCCTCGGGTCGAGGTGAAGTCGCGGCGCGTGGGCGGGGCGACCTACCAGGTGCCCATCGAGGTCCGGCCCGAGCGGGCTTCGTCGCTAGCCATGCGCTGGCTCGCCGACTTCGCCCGCAAGCGGCCCGGCAAGACCATGAAGGACAAGCTGGCCAACGAGATCATCGACGCCGCGAACGAGCGCGGCGAGAGCGTCAAGAAGCGAGAAGACACTCACCGCATGGCGGATGCCAACAAGGCCTTCGCCCACTATCGCTGGTAGCAAGCGGCGCTGGGCCGCGCGCAGCGAGACGAAGGCGAGCGAAGCCACTGACGAGTCGGAACCCCCGCCCGGGCCCATCGGCAGGGGAGGGGAAGCCGGCCGCGGAAGTCGGGGTCGAACCCGGCAGAAGAATCGGACCCATGTCCCGCATCGCACCGCTCGAGAGAACGAGGAACATCGGCATCATGGCCCACATTGATGCCGGGAAGACCACGACGACCGAGCGGATCCTCTACTACACCGGCGTCAACTACAAGATCGGCGAGGTCCACGACGGCGCCGCGACCATGGACTGGATGGCGCAGGAGCAGGAGCGCGGCATCACCATCACCTCCGCAGCCACCACCTGCTTCTGGAACAATCACCGCATCAACATCATCGACACGCCGGGTCACGTGGACTTCACCATCGAGGTCGAGCGCTCCCTGCGCGTGCTGGACGGGGCGGTCGGGATCTTCTGCGCGGTGGCCGGCGTCGAGCCCCAGTCCGAGACCGTCTGGCGGCAGGCCGACCGGTACCGGGTACCGCGGCTGGCCTTCGTCAACAAGATGGACCGGGTCGGGGCGGACTTCGACAACGTGGTGCGCATGATCCGGGAGCGGCTGGGCGCGACACCGGTCCCGATCCAGATTCCGATCGGCGCCGAAGATCGCTTCCAGGGCGTGGTGGACGTGATCGCCGAGAAGGCGCTCTTCTGGGACGAGGAAAGCCTGGGCGCGGAGATCGCGGAGGGGGAGATTCCCGAATCGCTGCGCGAGCCCGCCGCCGCGGCGCGGGACCACGTAATCGAGGCCGCCGCGGATTTCGACGAAGACCTGATGGCGAGGTACCTGGACCACGAGCCGTGCTGCGTCGACCAGATCCGCAAGGCGCTTCGCGAGGCCACCCTGAAGCTCGCGATCGTGCCGGTGCTGTGCGGCAGCGCCTTCAAGAACAAGGGCGTGCAGCCGCTCCTCGACGCCGTGATCGACTTCCTCCCCTCGCCGCTGGACGTTCCGCCCGTAGAGGGCATCTGCCCGAAGACGGGTGAGACGGTGTTCCTGAAGCCGGACGACAACGAGCCCTTTGCCGCGCTCGCGTTCAAGATCGTGACCGATAGGCACGTCGGCCAGCTCACCTACATCCGCGTCTACGCGGGCCACGCTCAGACTGGTGACCAGGTCCTGAACACGGCCTCGGGCAACAAGGGGCGCCTGGGTCGGCTGCTGCAGATGCACGCGAACAAGCGCCAGGATCTCGATGAGGTCTTCGCCGGGGACATCGCCGCCGTGGTGGGTTTGAAGCGCGTCTCCACCGGCGACACCCTCTCGGCGGTGAACTCGCCCGTGGCCCTCGAGTCGCTCGAGTTCCCGGAGCCCGTCATCTCGATCGCCATCGAGCCCAAGACCCAGGCCGACACGGACAAGCTCGCCCAGTCCCTCGACAGGCTGGCCCTGGAGGATCCGTCCTTCTGCGTGTCGGTCGATGACGAGACGGGTCAGACCATCATCTCGGGGATGGGGGAGCTCCACCTGGAGATCATCGCGGACCGGCTGCTGCGCGAGTTCGGCGTGCACGCCAACGTGGGGCGCCCCCAGGTGGCCTACAAGGAGACGATCACCGAGACCGTCAAGGTGGAGGGTCGCTACATCAAGCAGACCGGCGGCTCCGGTGACTACGCCGTGGTGAAGCTCGAGGTGTCGCCCGGCGAGCCGGGCTCCGGCTTCGTGTTCGAGAAGGCCGTTCGCGGCGGCGCGGTCCCGAAGGAGTTCATTCCGGCCGTGCGGCAGGGCTGCCGCGAAGCCGCGGAGAGCGGGGCACTGGCGGGTTATCCGGTGGTGGACGTCCACGTGAAGCTCTTGGACGGCCAGGCCCACGACGTCGACTCGTCGGAGCGCTCGTTCAAGATCGCCGGCTCGCTGGGGATGAAGGAGGGGCTGGAGACGGCCTCCCCGGTCCTGCTCGAGCCCATCGTGGATGTGGAGGTCGTGACGCCCGAGGACTTCGTCGGGTCGGTGCAGGGCGACCTCAAGAGCCGCCGCGGCCAGATCACGGGCGTGGAGGTGCGGCCCGGCGCGCAGGCGATCGCGGCGGAGGTTCCGCTGTCCACGATGTTCGGCTATGTGAACAGTCTCCGCTCGATGACCCAGGGTCGGGCGAACTACACGATGGAGTTTTCGCATTACGCACAGATCCCGCCCGAGGTCTCGCGCGGGATCGTGCCGTCGTAGGGGGGAGAGAGGCATGGCGAAGGAGAAGTTCAAGCGGACGAAGCCGCACGTGAACGTGGGGACGATCGGCCACGTGGATCACG
>JAPUKG010000373.1 GCA_027295775.1 Pseudomonadota bacterium | reverse complement strand
CACGTCGTCGGGGGCGGCAACGGCCTGGTGGCGGTGCTGGACATCTCGATCGCCGCCGACGACGTGAAGTTCGGCTTCACCGAGGTTCGCCTCGGTGTCGCCCCCGCCATCATCTCCGTCGTCTGCCTGCCGAAGATGCGACGCGGCGAGGCGATGGAGGCGTTCCTGCGCGGCCATCGCTTCCCGGCGTCCCGCGCCGCGGAGCTCGGGCTGATCAACCGGGCGGTCCCAGCTGCGGAGCTCGACGCCGCCGTCGGCGAGGTAATCGCAGACCTGCGCAAGGGCGGTCCCAAGGCCCTGGGCATGGCCAAGCGCCTGGTCCACGAGGTGCCGGCCATGGGCCAGAAGGAGGCCTTCCAGTGGACCACCCGTGTGTCGGGCGAGCTCTTCTCCGGCGAGGAGGCCGCCGAGGGCATGAAGGCCTTCCTCCAGAAACGAAAGCCTTCGTGGGCCACGGATGAGGCAGACTGAGGGGCGAGATGTTGCAGGAGAGCCAGGATCTGATCGCCGAGGCGGACGAGCTCCACGCCTTCCTCCACACCCTCGCCGACGAGGACTGGGGGCGTCCCACTGGCTTCCTGAGGTGGACGCCCTGGGACGTGGTCGCCCACCTGCACTACTTCGACCGGGTCTCGCTCGTGGCCCTGGAGGGCGAGGACGCGTTCGCGGTGCGCCGCGATCAGCTCCTCCGGGACATCGGCAGCGGACTCAGCAATGCCGAGATCGCGCGCCGCGAGTTCGGGGATCTCGCTCCGGCGGAGCTCCTCCAGGCCTGGCGGGAGACCTGTCGCGACATGGCGACCCAGCTCGGCACTTCGGATGCCAAGCGGCGCCTGCCCTGGTACGGCCCCGACATGGGCGTGCGCATGTTCACCACGGCGCGGCTGATGGAGACCTGGGCCCACGGCCAGGAGATCTACGACCTGATGCGGGTGCAGCGCAAGCCCACCGACCGCCTCCTGCACATCGCCACCATCGGTGTGAAGACGTTCGCCTGGACCTTCGTGAACCGCGGCCTCGAGGTGCCGGGCCCGCCGCCGTACGTTCGCCTGGTGGCGCCGTCGGGCGCGATCTGGGAGTGGAACGAGCCGAGTGAGACCGAGTGCGTCCGCGGTGACGCGCTCGACTTCTGCCACGTCGTCACCCAGGGACGCAACGTCGCCGACACGGCCCTCGACGCGGTCGGCGACGCCGCCAACCGCTGGATGTCAATCGCCCAGTGCTTCGCCGGTGGACCCGCCGATCCGCCGAAGGCCGGCGAACGCACTGGAAGCTAGATCGTAGATAGGAGGAAGCGTCGTGAATACGAAGCTCGCGCAAGAGATGGGTCTCGAGTTCCCCATTTTCGCATTCACCCATTGCCGGGACGTGGCGGCCGCCGTGTCCAAGGCGGGCGGCCTCGGCGTGCTCGGCGTGGCCGGACACTCGATGGCGAACCTGCGCATGGAGCTCGAGTGGATCGAGAACGAGGTGGGCGACAAGCCCTACGGCGTCGACCTGCTGCTGCCCGCAAACTTCGTCGGCAGCGATCGGGGCGGCTTCGACGCGTCGCAGCTCGACGAGCGGATCCCCGAGGAGCACCGGCGCTTCGTGGACGACCTGCTCGCGAAGCACGACGTGCCGCCCCTTCCGTCGGACGTGGAGCTGGCCCCGGAGTTCGCCGTCGGCTACGAGAAGCAGCGCGACGTGATCGAGCTGGTGTTCGAGCACCGGATCAGCCTGATCGCGAGCGCCCTCGGGCCGCCGCCGGAGTGGATGATCGAGACGGGCCGCGCGAAGGGCGTGAAGGTGGCCGCGCTCGCCGGCACGGTCGAGCACGCCCGGCGCCACGCCGAGGCGGGCGTCGACGTGGTGGTGGCCCAGGGCTACGAGGCGGGCGGCCACACCGGACTGGTCTCCACCATGGTGCTGGTGCCCGAGGTCGTCGATGCCGTCGACCCGATTCCGGTCCTGGCCGCGGGCGGCATCGGCAACGGCCGCCAGGTCACCGCGGCGCTGGCGCTGGGCGCACAGGGCGTCTGGACGGGCTCGGTGTGGCTGACCACGGAAGAGGCCGAGACCCATCCGGTGGTCAAGGAGAAGTTCCTGGAGGCCACCTCCAGCGACACCATCCGGAGTCGGTCGCTGACCGGCAAGCCCGCCCGCCAGCTGCGCAGCGCCTGGACGGACGCCTGGGACGACCCGTCGAACCCGGATCCGCTGCCCATGCCGCTCCAGCCGCGGCTGGTCCGCGAGGCCCAGGCGCGCATCTCCCGCTACGCCCACAAGTCTCCCGGCGCCGAGCAGCTGAGCAACTACTTCGTGGGGCAGATCGTCGGCTCCATGAACCAGGTGAAGTCGGTGCGCAGCGTCGTCGAGGAGCTGGTGCAGGGGTACGCGGACACCATGGAACGCCTGGACGAGTGGGCCGGGAGCTGAGGGAAGCGGCGAGGTTTTCAAGAGCCCGGAGGCTTCCTCACTCGAGCTGGGGGGCGAGACACTTGAGGGCCTTGGTGGAGAGGTCGAGGCCAATGGCGCCCTGTGCCAACGGATCGCGATGGGCCCCGTTGGTGACATATGCGAACGACAGCCCGCTCTCGGGGTCGGCCCACGCAATCTGACCGCCCGCACCCATGTGACCGATGGCGCTGGGCGAAACCTCCTGCGGAAAGCCACGCAGGGCCCTCGCGCCGCTCCCAGCAACGACGACTCCGAGTCCGCGCAGCGCGGGCTGGCCGGTCATCGGGTCGAGGAAGTCCGGGTTGCGGGGGGGGAACGCGTTGCGAAGAAACTCGGCGGTCCAGATGCCTGAACCGCGGCCTTTCAGGTCGGCGATGAATCCCTGGAGGACTCCCGCGATAGCCGCTGCCGTGGCGATGACGCCGCCAGACGGCCAGCCCAGGGCGATGCGAGCGGGGTCGTTGTGATACGGAAGCATGTGCTCGGGGAAGGCAGGCACGTCGATTCCTAGACGCTCGCGCTGGTCGTCGCTTGGGGGCGCGCCCGTGCACACGACCTCGGCCTTGCGCGCCATCTCCGGCGAGGGCAGCCCGAGGTAGAGGTCCGTCAAGCCGAGCGGGCTC
>JAPUKG010000372.1 GCA_027295775.1 Pseudomonadota bacterium | reverse complement strand
CCTCGACGGCGAGCCGCGGCCGGCGGTGCCGGCGCCGGGGACGAAGCTGTTTCGGGTGACGGCGGTGGGCGAGGACAAGGCGGGGATCGTCGCGGCGATCTGCGGGGTGTTGGCGGAGCGCCGCGTCAATATCGCGGAGCTCACGACCGCGAGTCGGCCCGGTCCGGGCGGGTCGCCGCACTACGAGCTCAACCTGTCCTGCGAGGTGCCGGACAACGTCGACACGCGCGCGCTGCGGGAGGCCCTGGAGGCCGAGGCGGATCGCCTGGTCATCGACGTGGCGCTGCTTCCGGCATAGAGTCAAGCGGGCAGGCCGGAAGGCCGACGAGAGGGCTGAGGAAAGGCCGAGGAAGAGGGAGATGCGAGTCGCCACACTGACATCGCTGCTCGTTGCTGCGCTCCTCGGCGTGCAGGGCCCGCTCTGCACCCTGGCCTGTGGCGGAGTCACGGCGCCCGAGCAGATCGCCCAGCAAGGGGCGCCCTGCCACGGTGAGGGCGTCGAGACCGTCCCCGGCGGCGACGGCGACTGCGCCTCCTGTGGCGATCACGACGCCCAGCTGGAGCTGGTCGCGTCGGCCGGACAGGGGACCGTCCACCCCCCCCTGGCCCTGCTCTCCTTCTCGCTGGCACGGTCGAAGGCAATCGCGGTCGAGGGCTCGGGCTGGCGGCCCGGGCACCCCGCGAGCCGCCCACCGCCGCAAAGCCTCTACCGGGTCCAGTCCTCCCTCCTGCTCTGAGAAACGCTCATCGTCCCCCACCCCTGTTGCGGCCGGCAGGCCGCGACCTGTGTGACTTCCCAACGAGCGATGGGCAGAGCAATGAAAGATTCGTTTTCCCGAAGGCGGGCCGGGCGCCCGGTCCTGGCCGCAATAGCACTCGTCGCGATCTTCCCCTTCCTCCTGGCCCGGGCGGTGTGTGCCGAACCTCCGTCGCCACTCCCGCTCGATTGGTGCCTCGAGCGGGCCGAGAGCGAGAACCCGGGCATTGCGGCTGAAGTCGCAGCGAGCGAGGCGGCAGCGCACCGCGTCGGGCCCGCCGGATCGCTCGACGATCCACGGTTCTCCTACGAGGCCAGCAACCTCCCGGTCGGGGCCTTCGATTTCACCTCCACCCCGCTCTCGGGCCACCAGTTCGGGCTCCGCCAGAAGCTTCCCTTCCCGAGGCTGCTCTCCAACCGGAAGGGCGCAGCGCGGGCCGGGGCGCAGGCGGCCGGTTTCGTCGTGGAAGACAGGCGTCTGGCGACGGCGAGCGCCGTCGAGGCAGCATGGTCCGAGCTGGGCTTCGCGCAGCGAGCCCTCGGAATCACGCTCCGGAACATCGAGCTCCTCCGTCAGCTCGCGGCGGTTGCCGGGGCCCGGTACCGGGTCGGCTCCGGTCTCCAGCACGACGTCCTGCGAGCGCAGGTGGAGCTGACGACCCTCCACGACCAGCGGCTGCGCCGCCAGGCGAGCATCGAAGCCGCGTCTGCTCGACTGGGTTCGCTGCTCGACCTGCCCGCGGAGATCGAGCTCCCCCAGACCGAGCCCCTCGCCGACGATGCACCGCTGCCCGAGCTGGCACCGCTGGTCGCGGGCGTGGACGACAGCAACCCGATGTTGCGCGCGCTCTCTGCCCGGGTCGAGCAGGCATCGCGGCTGCTCCGGGCTTCGGAGCTCGAGGGTTACCCGGACCTGGACCTCGGCGTGGGCTACCGGCTGCGCCGGGCCGTGGAAGGCGATCCCGTGAACGGCGACGACTTCCTGTCCGCCGGCTTGACGATCCGCCTGCCAGTCGACCGGTCGAAGTGGCGCTCGCGTGTGGCGGAACGCCGCGCCCTGGTGCGCCGCGCTCGGGAGGAGTACCGCGCCGCCCGCAGCGAGCTCACGGCGCGGATGCGCACGGCCCACGCCGAGCTCTTCCGGGCGGAGTCGCAGCAGGCGCTGCTCGAGACGGGACTCGTCCCGCAGGCCCGCCAGTCACTCGAGTCCAGTCGCTCGGGCTACCAGGTCGGCCGCCTCGACTTCCTCAGCCTGCTCGACAGCCAGGTGCAGCTCCTCGAGGCCGAGCTCCGCCTGGTTCGCTCGCGCGCCGACCGAAGACAGGCGTTCGCCGCCCTCGAGGCCGCTTCCGGGGAGAGACTCCGATGAGCCCCCGCACGATCCTCCGCACGTTGCTTCCCGTCCTCCTGGCTCTCGCCATCGGCTGGTGGGTCCGGGGCTTCACCGGCAGCGACGCTCCCGCCCGAGATTCCGCGGCGGAGAGCACGACCGGGGACAGTCCGTGCCCGGGGGGTGCTGAGCCCCTGTACTGGAGGGCACCGATGGACCCGACCTATGTCCGCAACGAGCCCGGGAAGTCGCCCATGGACATGGATCTCGTCCCGGAGTGCCCGGCCGGGGGATCGGCGGCGCCCGAGGGCAGCATCGTGATCGATCCCTCGACCGTGCAGAACATCGGGGTCCGCACCGCGCTCGCCGAGATCCGGGACCTCTCGCGCTCCATCCGCGCCGTCGGCCGGGTGGCCTACGACGAGCGCCGCGTCGCGCACGTCCACACCAAGGTTCAGGGCTGGGTCGAGCGACTCCTCGTCGACTACGTCGGCCAGCAAGTAGAGCGCGGGCAGCCCCTCCTCGAGATCTATTCGCCGCAGCTCGTCGCCACCCAGGAAGAGCTGCTGCTCGCGGTCCGCTACCGGAGCGCCACCCAGGAGAGCCCGTTCGAGGACGTTCGGGGCGGGGGCGAGGCGCTCTTCGACGCGACCCGGCGCAGGCTCGAGCTGTGGGACATCCCGGAGCGCGACGTCGACCGGCTGCTCCGGACTGGAGAGATCCAGAAGACGCTCACCCTCTACGCCCCCAGCGCAGGCGTCGTCACCGAGCTGGGCGTGCGTTCCGGCATGGAGGTCCAGCCCAACCACAACCTGTACACGATCGCGGACCTCTCGTCGGTCTGGGTCCTCGCGGACGTGTACGAGTTCGAGCTTCCCTGGGTCGAGCTTGGACAGCAGGCCAGCGTCGAGCTGAGCTACCTGCCCGGAGAGACGTTGACGGGCCCAGTCACGTACATCTCTCCGTTCCTCGACCCGAAGACGCGGACGGCGGAGGTGCGAATCGAGCTCCCGAACCCGGACGGACGGCTCAAGCCGGAGATGTTCGGAAACACGATCATCCAGGGGACGCCCCGGCCCGGGGTCGTGGCCATCCCGTCGGAGGCCGTGATCCGCTCCGGAAGGCGCACGCTGGTGATCGTCGCTCGGGGCGAAGGGCGGTTCGAGCCGCGCCAGATCGAGCTCGGTCTCGATTCCGGGGACGGATGGGTGGAGATCCGCGGAGGCCTCGCGGCCGGGGACGAGATCGTCGTCTCGAGCCAGTTCCTGATCGACAGCGAGAGCCGGCTCCAGGAGGCGATCAAGAAGCTGCTCGCCCCATCCGCGGGACACGAGGGGGAATAGATCGTGCTCCGGCGCATCGTCGAGGGCTCCGCACGAAACCCCACTCTGGTCGCACTGGGAGTGGCGGGGCTGGTCGCGTGGGGCGTCTACGCAGTGGTCAACACGCCGCTCGACGCCATCCCCGATCTCTCCGACGTCCAGGTCATCGTGTTCACCGAGTTCCCGGGCCAGGCGCCGCAGGTCGTCGAGGACCAGGTCACGTACCCGCTCTCGACGGCGATGCTCGCGGTGCCCTACGCCAGCGTGGTCCGCGGCTACTCGTTCTTCGGCCTCTCGTTCGTCTACGTGATCTTCGAGGACGGAACGGACCTCTACTGGGCGCGGAGCCGGGTCCTCGAGTCGCTGAACTTCGTCTCCGGGCGCCTGCCTCCCGGTGTCCGGCCAACCCTCGGACCCGACGCCACCGGCGTCGGCTGGATCTACCAGTACGCCCTGGTCGACCGAACCGGCGAGCGAGACCTCGCCGAGCTGCGCTCGATCCAGGACTGGTACCTGCGCTACGAGCTCCAGACCGTGCCGGGCGTCGCCGAGGTGGCGAGCGTGGGCGGACACGTCCGCCAGTACCAGGTAGAGGTCGACCCGAACAAGCTCGCCGCCTATGGCATCACCCTCGCCCAGGTTCGGCACGCCATCCAGCGGAGCAACAACGACGTGGGCGGGCGCATGATCGAGATGGCGGAAGAGGAGTTCATGATCCGCGGCCGCGGCTACATCCAGAGTGTCCACGACCTCGAGATCGTGGCGGTGGCCGCCAACGCCTCGGGGACGCCGGTTCTCCTGCGCAATCTCGGCAACGTCAGCCTCGGACCCGAGCTTCGCCGCGGCCTCACCGACCTGGACGGCGAGGGCGACGTGGTAGCCGGGGTGGTGATCATGCGCTTCGGCGAGAACGCCCTGCGCACCATCCGGAACGTCAAGAAGAGGCTGACGGAGCTGCAGGAGACGTTGCCGGACGGCGTCAAGATCGTCCCGGTCTACGACCGGGCTCCCCTGATCGAGCGCGCCGTAGCCAACCTGCAGAGCAAGCTCCTGCAGCAGTGTCTGATCGTCGCCCTGATCTGCGCTGCGTTCCTGGTTCACCTGCGCAGCGCGCTCGTGGCGATCCTGGTCCTCCCCCTCGGCATCCTGTTCTCCTTCATCGTGATGTTCCACCAGGGCATCAACGCGAACATCATGTCGCTCGGGGGCATCGCGATCGCCATCGGCACGATGATCGACGCCGGCATCGTGATGGTCGAGAACGCCCACAAGCACATCGAGCGCGACGGGGGACGGCGGCCGCGGCGAGAGATCCTGGTCGAGGCGGCAGCCGAGGTCGGCCCGTCGCTGTTCTTCTCGCTGCTGATCATCACCGTCTCCTTCCTGCCCATCTTCGCCCTCGAGGCCCAGGAGGGGCGGCTCTTCAGGCCTCTCGCGTTCACCAAGACCTACGCCATGGCGGGGGCTGCCCTGCTCTCGATCACGGTGGTGCCCGCACTCATGGTGTGGCTGGTTCGCGGCCGGATCCTGCCCGAGGCGAGGAACCCCCTGAACCGGGGCCTCCAATGGGTCTACAAGCCCGCCCTCCGGGCCGCACTGCGCCATCGCAGCGCGGTCCTGGTGGTCGCCGTTCTGCTGCTGGTGGCCTGCCTCTACCCGCTGCGCCGCATCGGGTCCGAGTTCATGCCGCCCCTCGACGAGGGCGACCTGCTCTACATGCCCACGACCCTGCCCGGACTCTCCATCACCAAGGCCCGCGAGCTCCTTCAGCAGACCGACCGGATCATCGCGAGCTTCCCGGAGGTGGAGCGGGTGTTCGGCAAGATCGGCCGCGCCGAGACCGCAACCGATCCGGCGCCCCTGTCGATGATCGAGACCACCATTACGCTGAAGCCGCGCGAGGAGTGGCGGGAGGGCATGACCACCCAGAAGCTCATCAAAGAGCTCGACCGGGCGATCCAGGTCCCCGGCCTGACGAACGCCTGGACCATGCCGATCAAGACGCGGATCGACATGCTCTCGACCGGCATCCGGAGTCCCCTCGGAGTGAAGGTGTTCGGCGACTCTCTCGAGCAGATCGAGCGGGCGGGCACCGCCGTGGAGCGGGTGCTCGCAACGACCCCAGGCACGCGCAGCGTGTATGCGGAGCGCTTCACTGGCGGCTTCTATCTCGACGTCCGCATCGATCGAGCGCGCGCTGCGCGCTACGGCCTCCGGGCGCGCGACATCAACGACGTCGTG
>JAPUKG010000371.1 GCA_027295775.1 Pseudomonadota bacterium | reverse complement strand
CCAGGGTCTCCGCAATGATCGCAGCCGTCTGCCGGGCGCGGAAGAGCGGGCTCGTGTGGAGCCGCCATTCGAGCCCGCGGAGCCCGCGCAGCGTCTCGGCGTGCGCGCGCGCCTGCTCCAGTCCTCGCAGGGTCAGGGGCGAGTCGCGTCGCCCCTGCTTGCGCCCCTCGCGGTTCCAGAGTGTCTCGCCGTGTCGCACCACGAAGAGGGTCACGTGCGATCATGCTAGAATGCGCGACTCACCCCCGCACCTTTCGCCCATCCTCTGGGACTCCGGAGATGAAGCAGTACCTCGATCTCCTGCGCCACGTGCTCGAGCACGGCGTGGACAAGTCCGACCGGACGGGAACGGGCACGCGGAGCGTCTTCGGCCCTCAGCTGCGCTTCGATCTGGCGGAGGGCTTCCCGCTGCTCACCACCAAGAAGCTGCACAGCCGCTCGATCGTCCACGAGCTCCTCTGGTTCCTGAAGGGGGAGACGAACACCCGCTACCTGAACGAGAACGGCGTTTCGATCTGGGACGAGTGGGCTGACGAGAACGGCGACCTGGGACCGGTGTACGGACACCAGTGGCGCCGCTGGGCTGGCGCCGATGGTCAGCCGATCGACCAGCTGGCCGGTGTGGTCGACACCATCCGCACCGATCCCGACTCCCGGCGGATGGTGGTGAGTGCCTGGAACGTCTCGGACCTGCCGCGCATGGCGCTCCCGCCCTGCCATCTGCTCTTCCAGTTCTACGTGGCGGATGGCCGGCTCTCCTGCCAGCTCTATCAGCGGAGCGCCGACCTCTTCCTGGGTGTGCCGTTCAACATCGCCGAGTACGCGCTCCTGACGCTGATGGTGGCCCAGGTGACCGAGCTCGAGCCCGGCGAGTTCGTCCACTGCCTGGGCGATGCCCACCTGTACTCGAACCACTTCGAGCAGGTGCGGCGCCAGCTGGCGCGGTCCCCGCGGCCCCTCCCGCGCATGCGGCTCGATCCCGCCGTCAAGGATCTCTTCGAGTTCCGCTACGAGCACTTCCGACTCGGGGGGTACGATCCCCATCCCCGCATCGCCGCGCCCATCGCGGTGTGAGGGTGACCCTCCTACCCGGAACCGTCTCGGCATGAGGGTCACGATCGTCGCCGCCCTGTCCGAGAACGGGGTGATCGGACGCGGCGGCGACCTGCCCTGGCACCTGCCCGAGGACCGGCGGCACTTCGTGCAGCTCACCACCGGGCACTGCCTGATCATGGGCCGCAAGACCTTCGAGTCCATCGGCAAGCCGCTCCCGAAGCGCACCTCGATCGTGATCACACGGCATCCCGAGCGCGCGCTCGAGGGCGCGGTCGCGGTGGACAACCTGACGGCGGCGCTGGCGGAGGCAGAGGCACGCGACGAGACCGAGGCCTTCGTGGTGGGCGGCTCGGAGATCTACGCCCTCGCGCTGCCCCGGAGCGATCGGCTGGTACTGACGCGCGTCCACGCGCGGGTCGAGGGCGACGTCGTGTTCCCGGACTTCCCGGAGGACGACTGGAAGCTCATGGGGGAGACGCGGCACCCGGCGGACGAGCGCCACGACCACGCCTTCACGATCCAGGAGTACGCGCGGCGCTGAGGGGAGGCCCAGCCGGGCGGGGGCCCACCTTCACTCTTCCTCCAGCTTGCGCACGAGCTGCTCGGCGTCCTCGTTCCCCTGCTCGGCGGCCGCCTTCGCCCAGCGGAGCGCCTTGATTCCGTTGCGCAGACCGCCTTCGCCCCGGTCGTAGAGGACCGCCAGGCCGTACTGGGCGGACGCCAGCCCCTGCTCCGCGCTCGATTCGAACAGGCTCCGGGCGTGCGTGGCCGACGCCTTCACCCCGCGGCCCTCTGCGTAGCAGCGCCCGAGGTTGTACTGGGCCTGGGCGTTGCCCTGGCTCGCAGCCTTCCGGTACCAGAACACCGCCTGGGCGGGGTCCTCCTCCACGGCGAGTCCCTGGTCGTAGGCGAAGCCGATGTTCAGCTGGGCCTTGGCGTCGCCCTGCGCCGCCGCGACTCGATACCAGCGCAGCCCCTCGGCGTCGTCGCGGGGCACCCCGAGGCCCTGGGAGTAGAGCGATCCCAGTCGGACCTTCGCAGTCGGGTCGCCGCGCTCGGCGCCGCGCCGGTACCACTCGGCGGCGGTCTCCGGATCGGGCTCGCCCAGCTCGTCGCCCTGACGGAGCATCCCCACCTCCACAAACGCAGGCGCGTAGCCAGCGCTCGCCGCCTTCTCGTACCAGACGAGGGCGTCCGCTGGATCGGCCTCGGTTCCGAACCCGTGATGGTGAGCCACCGCGAGGTTGTACGCGGCCTCCGGGTGGCCCTGCTCCGCGGCTCGGCCGTACCAGAGGACGGCCTCCTCGAGGTTCTCCTCGACTCCACTCCCGGTCTGGAGGCGCGAGCCGAGAGCGAACTGGCCGTCCGCGTCGCCCGCCTCCGCGGCGAGTCGGAAGTAGCGCACCGCGCGCTCCTGGCTCTCGTCGACGCCCTGCCCCGTCGCGTAGAGACGTCCGAGCCGCACCGCCGCCTGTCCGTTGCCCTGGGCCGCGGACCGCCGGTACCAATCGGCCGCTCTCGACTTGAGCGCCGGCCGCAGATCGCCCTCGTCGTTCAGCGTCCCCAGGTAGAGCTGGGCCTCGGGCTGGCCGGCCCGGGCAGCGCGCTGGAGCCAGCGGACCGCCTCCGGGCGCTTCCGGGGAACGTTCTCCCCCTCCCAGAGCACCACGCCCAGCGTGTACTGGCAGTCGGCGTGATGGGCCTCCGCCCCCCTGCGAAGCCAGGCCAGCCCCTGCTCCGGGTCTCTGGGGACGCCGTTGCCCTCGAGATAACGGAGACCCAGCTCGCGCTGGGCGGGGCAGTAGTCGTCCTTGGCCGCGCTCTCGAAGTAGGCCGCCGCCGCCGCCGCGTCGTCCGCCGCCGCCGCGTCGACGCCCCTCTGGTAGGACACCTCGGGCCCGACGCAGGCGGCACAGAGAGACGCGGCGACCAGTCCGCCGACGAGGAGGCCGACGCGCGTCAACGGCAGGCCTGCACCACGGCACCCAGGGTATCCACGCAACGCATCACCTCCTCAGCCGTGAGGTTCGCATCCGACCGGGCCCGCACCGTAGCGACGACGCGGGCTCGAAGCTCGGGGGTCTCCAGCGGGGCCGCCGGGTCCAGATGACCCTCCTGCTCCAGGAACGCGCGAAGCTCCTCCCGCTGGGCGCTGCGGAAGCGCCGGGTGCGCTCGTCATCGCCCGCCTCGAGGGCAGCCACCAGCCGCCGTGCGTCGCCGCCCAGATCCTCCGCCAGGGAGGTCAGCGGCTCGATGAAGACGTCGCTCACGGCGCCGCTCGCGGCGAGGACGGCGCGGTCCACTGGCCGGCCGCGCCCGATTCGCCACAGCGGGAAGAACGCCTCGAAGACCTCGACCCGGGCGTCGATCTCCCGGGACTCGGCCTCGGACACCCAGAGGGGGGCCGAGCCGAAGCGAACCAGGGACCGCCAGTGCCCCACGCTCTGGATGCGCGCCTGAGAGAGGAGGCGGTGGAGGAGGGGGAGATCGCCGCGCAGCACGTGGAACAGATGGACCGAGTCGAGTGGAGCGAAGGGATCCGGTCGCGGAACGCCCAGGGCCACGCCGTACTCCTCGGCAGTACGACCCTCGGGCGCGGGCACCTCCGGAATCTCGGGCGCGCGCAGCTCCGCGGGATCGGTGACGCCGCCGGCCAGCCAACGGCACTCTCCCAG
Organism: Pseudomonadota bacterium; assembly: GCA_027295775.1. Taxonomy (GTDB): domain Bacteria; phylum Myxococcota_A; class UBA9160; order UBA9160; family UBA4427; genus JAPUKG01. Next base: position 10,308 of record JAPUKG010000371.1, on the reverse strand, counting down.
CTCGATCGGATGCGGCGGCGTCTCTCCCAGCTCGTCGGCCACCCAGTTCCACTGCTCGACGTCGCTCGGGTTGCAGGTGAGGTAGACCACCTGGCGCCCCTCGGCGGCCAGGGTGAACAGGCTCTCGGCGACGGCGCGGAAGCGGTTCGGGTCCGACGCGGTGAGGGCTTCGTCCAGGAACAGGGGCAGCGCGGTGCCCGTCTCCGCGTGGGTGGCAAAGGCCAGGCGCGCCGCCAGCAGGAGCTGCATGCGCGTCCCGTCCGAGAGCTCCGCGAGCCCGAGCCCGCGACCGCTGTGGGTGTCCACCGCGCGAAAGCCGGTCGCCTCGTCGAGGCGAAGCTCGTAGTGGTGGTGGGTGAAGGTGGCGAACCAGCGCATGGCGCGATCGAGCACGGCGGGCCGGCTGCTCTTCTCGTACTCCTGCTCGAGGTCGGCCAGCAGGAACGCGCCGGCTGCGCCTTCGAGGGCCTCGTCACGGCGGGCGGCCAGCGCCTCTCTGGCGGAGTCCACCGCCGACGCCGTCTCCTCGATCGCGCGCCCCGACTCGGCAGCCCGCACGCGCTGCTCGATGGCGCCCATCTTCTCGGCGATCGCGCCCACCCGCTCGGCTAGGCGCAGGCACGCGTCCAGGCGCCGGCGCGCCCCGTCGCCGTCGAGCTGGAGAAGGTCCTCTCGACCCACCGCTTCGAGACGTCGCTGCAGCGCGTCCAGCTCCCGCGTTCGGTCCCGCTCCAGGTCCGCGCACTCGCGATAGGCCGGGAAGTCGCGCAGGAAGGATTCGAGGGTCTTGCGGGCCGCTCCGACCTCCAGTCCCGAGAGCCCGACTCTCGCCTCGAGCTCGGCGCGCCGGGCGAGTAGCACGCGTTCCTCTTCGCGTACCCGCCCGAGCGCACGCTCCGCCTCCTGGCGGTCGCGCTCGGCTTCACTCCACCGGTGGCTCCGCTCCCGGAGTCCCTCGATTCCGGCGAGCGCCGCGGCCGCGTCGGCAGGCGTCGGCTCGCCGCGTTCCGCGAGGAAGGCGCCGACCCGCTCGAGTCCGCGTTCGAGCTCGGTCTCGTGGGCCGCCACCTCCTCTTCCGCCTCCGCCAGCTCCCGGGCGGCGCGCCGCTCGTCCCGGATTCGGCTCGCGAGCTCGGCCATGCGCAGGCTGTTGGCGTCCGCGTCGAGGCCGAGGTCGCCGAGTCCGCGCTCGGACCAGAGTGCGCGCCAGCGGGTCCGGCGCTCCGCGTCTTCGCGCTCGAGGGTGCGGAGTGCCTGGGCCGCGGTCTCGCCCTCGAGGGCGCGCTGCTGATGGCGCTCCGCCTCGGCCAGGCGCTGGTCGACCTCGCGCAGCCGGGCGCGCACGGCCGTGGGCGTCCACGCGTCCGGCGCCGCGACGTCGAGGCGGGACAGTCGCTCCCGGGCGTGCCCGCGTTCGTCCGGACCGCGCGGGCGAAGGGCGAGGGCCGTCGCGAGGGCCCCTGCGGCCAGGGCCGCGCCGATTGCGAAGGCGGGGTGGACCCAGATTGCCAGGGCTGCACTCAGGACAGCCGCGCCGCCCAGGAGCGACGCGAGCGGAACACCCCCCCGCGGCGCCGATCCCGCCGCCAGCCAGTCGCGAAGCCCGTCGGCCGCCCGCGCCCAGTCGTCTGCGTCTGTGCGTGCGTCCGCAGCGTGGAGCGCCGTCTCCGTCTCGTCCAGTGCCAGCCCCAGTCCAAGTCGCGCCTCGAGCGCCAGCCGCCGCTCGCGAAGCTCCCAGCCGCGCACCGCCAGCTCCTCGATCTCGTCGAGGGCGGTGCCGTCCAGGTCGAGCTCGCGCTCGGTCGGGGCGAGCCCGCCGAGCGCACGCCGCGCCTCGTCTCGCCCGGCCCGAGCCGTGGTCGCGCGCCGGAGCGCCGCGTCGAGCGCCGCGTGGACCCGCTCCAGATCCCGCGCGCGCGCGAGCCAGGCGGCCAGCTCCGCGGGATCGACCGGTGCCCCGTCCAGTCCGCAGGCGCAGGCCTCGCGCGCGCGCAAAGCGGAGGCCGCGCGGAGCTCGAGGGCCTCCGATTCGCGCGCCAGCCGTCCCAGGTCCTCAGCGATGGGGTCGAGGCGCTCGAGCTCGTCTCCCCGCAGTCGCGCGAGCTCGGGCGGGAAGGTGGCGAGCTTCGCGCGAAGCGCCTCGCGCTCCGCGTGCGTGCGCGCCCGCTCCACTGCGAGCTGGAGACGTTCCGCCTCGCCGCGCGCGTCTTCAGCCCGCTCGCGATCCGCTCGCAGCTCCGCCAGGGCGTCGGCGTCTCGTCCCAGGTCCCGGCGCTCGCGCTCGAGACGGTGGAGCTCCTCGTCCGCTGCCGCCAGCGCCTGGCGCTCGCGCTGGCCGTGCCGCGCAGGGCGAGCGAACGACCGGGCTGCGGCGCGCAGGTCGTAGCCGCCGGCCATCTGAACGCGGATCCGATCCGCGAGCTCGCGGTCGCCCTCCCCGTCGACGGCCAACAGGTCGAGCATGCCCAGCGAGTAGCAGTGGGCGAGGTGGTCATCGGGAAGCGTGGGACGCTGGCAATCGACGCCGTCTCGCTGCCAGCGAACGCCGTCGCGGAGCTCGGCGCGGAGCGGTACGCCGTCCTCGTCCCACAGGCTCACGACATCGGGATCCGCCACGCGTTCGGCGTCGGGCCAGAGGGTGGCGCGCACGGCGCGGCAGAGCGAGCTCTTCCCAGACGCGTTGGGACCGAGGACCACGTTCACCCCCGGCGCCAGTCCTTCGACGCGCAGCGGCTCGTCGATACCCGGCAGGCGGCGGATCTCGATGAGCTGGAGCCTCACGTCGCTCCTTCCCGCTGCTCGAGGAGATCCTCGAGCGTCCGTGTTGCCGCGTGGCAGAGGAGCTCCCGCACGCGTTCCGGTGCGAGGTCGGGAGCTCCGAGGGGGACGAAGCTGCGCCCCGAGGCGGCGCGCCGGAGCTCCTCGGTGGCGCCGCGCACCAGCCGGTCCGCCTCCTCTCCGCCCCGCTCGAGATCGAGCAGGCGGCGCGCGCACAGGGCGGCGGGATCGCTGCCCTCGGCGAGACGCGGAAGATCGAGGACGGGCGCGGCCTCGTCGACGACCTTCTCGACGGTGTAGTGCACGCCGTCCCAGTGCTCGCGCGGCCAGCCCCAGCCCCCGGAGCTGGAGCCGTCGTCAGAGCCGGGATCGGCGAGCAGCCGAAGAGCGCGATGCCCGGCGGTGTGGCCGACCAGTCGAAGCCGGCAGCGCACCAGCCGGGCGTGCGCGAGAGCGTCACCGGCCCGAAGGCGCGCGTGCACTCGCTCGAGGCCGGCGCGCAGCGCGGCGAAGAGCGCGTCGGCCAGGTCCTCGTCGTCGAGGGGCCCGTCGCTCTCGAGCGCGTCGAGGGGCACGTCTTCGCGCTCCCAGCGAAGCGGCGCGAGCGGAACCGGCTCCGCGCGCACCGCGCCCGGCCCGTCCACCTCCACCCACCACGGTCCGCGGGGCCCGGGCTCGCCGGGATCGAGGCCGACCAGGGAGCCCAGATACCCGACGGGGCGCCGGCCGGTGAGGTCCGACGGCTGGTGGACGTGCCCGAGGAGCCAGGCATCGGCGGGCGCGTCGGCGAAGGCCGCGCGCGGCACCGGCGCATAGGGGCTCTTCCCGGCTCGGTCGGGGCCGCCTCCCGCCCCGCCCCAGTCGCAGTGCAGGACGCCCAGGGTCGCGATGCCCGGGGCCGACTCGACGCGCAGGCTCGCGAGCGGATTCTCGTGCACGACCCGGCGGGGAAACGACCAGCCCAGCAGGCGCACGGGGGTGCCCGATCGGCCGCGGAGCGTGCGCGTCTCCCACCGGCCGCCGCGGCCCAGGAGCGTGAACTCGGGGATCTGGTCGGCCAGGCGGGGCAGCGCTTCCACGTCGTGATTGCCGGCCACGGCGAGCACCGGGATGCCCGCGGCCACCAGCTCGCGGACCCCCGAGGCCAGGGGCGCGTACGCCTCGAAGCGGTCGTCCGGGCTGTCGACGACGTCGCCGGCGAGCACCACCGCCTCGGCGCCGCCTTCGCGGGCCAGCTCCACGGTGCGCGCCCAGGCCGCCGCGGGTGTCAGCTCGTGAGGCGAGAGCCCCAGCTCGGCCAGGTGTTCCGGCAGTCGTGCGGGCCTGCGTCCAAGGTGGATGTCCCCGACGAAGAGGAGCTTGGCTCCCCCGCCGCGCGCTCCCATCCGCCCCCTCCCATCCCCGTCCCGAAAATTGCGGGATCGCCGAGGAGTATACTGGCCCTCGTGGTCCCCGAATCCCCGTCCGACGCTCCGACGGCGACCCGATCCGCCCCAATTTCCGGCAGCGACGAGATCGTCCACACACTCTCCGCCGACGGCTCGGTCGCGGTGCGGGCCCTGGTGGCGACCGCGCTGGTCTGCGAGGCGACCGAGCGGCACACCCTGGCACCGACCGCGGCCAGCGCACTCGGCCGCGGGCTGATGGGCGGGATCCTGATGGCCTCCGCCGCGCCATTGGGGGAGACCCTGCAGATCCAGCTGCGCGGCGAGGGCCCGCTGGGAACCATGATCGTGATCGCCGACGCTGACGGGCGGGCGCGGGGCATGGTCTCGAACCCCGCCGCCAACCCGACCCGCGACGACGGCCAGCTCGACGTGGGCGCGGCCGTGGGCCCGGGCATCCTGTGCGTGATCCGCAGCAACCCGGCCCGGGGCGAGCCCCACATGGGGCTGGTACCGCTCCAGACAGGAGAGGTCGCGCGCGATCTCGCCCATTATTTGAGCGACAGCGAGCAGACGCCGTCGGCGGTGGGACTGGGCGTGGCCACCGGACCCGGCGGGCGTATCGAGGGGGCGGGGGGGTTCCTGGTCCAGGCGCTGCCCGGCGCGGACGACGAGGTGCTGGCGCGCGTCGAGTCCAACGTGCGCGCGATCGAGAGCACCGCCGAGCTCGTGCGCGATGGCACCCGCGGTGACGACCTGCTCGAGATCCTGCTCGACGGCGTGGGCGCCCGGCAGAAGTTCCGCAAGACGCCGCGCTTCCACTGCCCCTGCGGGCGCGACCGCGTCGAGCAGGTGGTGCTGCTGCTCGGCCGCGATGAGATCCGCGACATCGTCGCGCGGCGCGAGGTGGTGGAGGTGCGCTGCGAGTTCTGCGGCGAGCGCTACGCGCTCGAGCCCGACGAGGTGGGTGCCCTGCTTCCCGACGCCTGAATCCCGGATCTAGGCCTGAGGCACAGCCCCACGCTGACGCGCGCGGCGCAGGGCGCGCAGGATCTCCTGGCGCTCGGGCGACAGGCGGGCGGCGCGGCGCAGGAGCTGCTGTGCTCGCTCGGGCTGGCCGGCCTTCAGGGATGCGCGGCCGGCGTAGAAGAGGGCGTCGACATTGGCACCGTCCACCTCGAGCGCTCGCTCGTAGCTGGCGAGGGCATCCTCGACCTCTCCCGCGCGCTCCTGGATTACACCCAGGTTGATCAGGGCGACGGCGTTGGGCTCGAGGTCGACGCTCCGCTGGAGCTGCGCGATGGCGCCGAACGCATCGCCCTGCTCGGCCTTGTACGTGCCGATGGCGGCGCGGAGCCGCGAGCTGTCGCGTCCCATCCAGGTGAGGCGTTGGGCGGCCACCTCCATGCGCGCCAGGTCCCCCCGCTCCATGGCTCGCACGTAGCCGAACTCCATCTCCAGCGAGCCGGCCACGGTGAGGACCACGCCGACGATGCCCGAGGCCCAGACCAGCGGTCGCACCCAGGAACGGCTCGTCCGGGCTCTCGGATCCTGCGACGACTCCGCGGTACCGCGGATCAGGATCTGTGCGATGCGGCCGTCGCGAAGCTTCCAGATGGCGCTGTCGAGCAGGACGTGGTGCACGTTCAGGGCGCCCGCAATCATCAGGAAGAGGCCGGAGTCGTACGGGAGCCGGCCCAGCACGCCGGGTGCGAAGAGCAGGATGGGGAAGCCGTAGATCGCGGCACCTGTCAGCAGCGCCTTCAGCAGGAAGCGCGTCGGGGGGGTCGGCGGATTCTGGCGGCGCGCGTAGTAGGTGGTGATCCACAGGTACTGGAGCCCGTGGCACATCGAGACCCAGAGGAACGTGAAGCCGAAGTTGGCGGGCGAGAGCGGACCCAGGCGGTCGGTGGGCGCCAGCATCAGCAGCAGGATGGGAACGCTGTACCAGAGGGCCTGGGTCAGGACCAGGGTGGCGGCAGGCCACAGGTCGCTCAGGGGCGCGTGCCGGAGCAGACGCGACGCGGCCGCCCACAGCGTCCACAGGTAGGCCCCCGCTGCGAGCAGGATGGCCGGCCCCTGGACCTCGGGCGGGATGCCCAGGGTGAGGAAGGTGTAGATGGTGCCGGCGGTCTCGAGAGGCGCATACGCGTCGGTGAGGGTGCGGCCGTGGAGCGCCAGCAGCGTCATCACGTAGGTGAGAACGAAGGACGCGTAGATCAGGCGCTTCACGTCCGGCGTGATCTCGACCCCGCGACGGCGCAGGGACATCAGCGCGATGCCGTAGTTCTGACCGGTGAAGTGCCACGGGACGACGGTCAGGTAGAGGGTGATCAGGATCGAGCCGACCAGACTGTGGTAGAGCCCGACCGCGAAGAGGGCGGCGATCAACACCGTCGCGTGGAACGCGAACAGGCGGTAGGCGCGGCGGTCCTCCACGCGCTCGTAGACGCGCAGCAGGGTGGCGCCCAGGTGGGGCGTGGAGAACGCCAGCGCGACCAGGGGCATCAGGCTCAGGGACAGCGCCGACTGGATCTGCGCGCCAGCGAAGAGCAGCACGAGCAGGATCGGGATGTAGATCAGCCCCCCGCCCAGCAGTAGATCGGAGACCGGGCCGTGAAGCCAGGGAGAGCCTGCGGCGCGCGCGGGAGCAGCCATTGCGGGGATTATCTCACACCTGTTCCGACGGAGCGGTCGTGAGGACGTGCTCTTCGAGTTGCTGCAGGGTTGCGTCGCGGGTGCCGGCGGATTGGAGGTAGCCGCGCATCGACCCGTAGCGCTCGCGCATGCGGTCGAGGAGCGTGATCATCGTCTCGGGCTCCGCGTGCAGGGTGTCCGGGGGGAGCGCCGACAGCATCTCGCGGTAGCCCTCGGTCTCGTCCAGGCGCTCGATGATCGCGTCCAGGTTCTGGCGGGTGAGGGCGTAGTCCGCGACGATGATTTCGTCGCGCACACCGAGGGCGCCCAGCAGCACCGCCGAGATCAATCCGGTCCGGTCCTTGCCCGCGGCGCAGTGGTACAGGGCGGGGCGGTCGCTCCGGGCGAGGACCTCCACCACGCGCGCCACCGCCTCCTTCGCGGCCTCGGCCAGCGCGAAGTAGCGATCCGAGAGTGTCATCGGCTCGGAGAGGCGCGCGCTTCCGACGGTGTCGCCGTCGAAGAGCGGCACGTGGTGGAAGCGCACGTCCTCGGCCGCCAGCGGACCGGGGGTCTCGGCCCGTCGTTCGCCGCTGGAGCGCAGGTCGACCACCGTCCCCAGCTCGAGCTCGCCGCGCAGCACGCGCACGTCGGCGGCGCTCAAGCGGTGGAGGGCGTCGCTGCGGAAGAGGCGGCGCCAGCGCACCTGTCTGCCGTCGCGGGTGGGGTAGCCGCCGAGGTCGCGAAAGTTGAGACAACCGTCGAGGGGGATGTGACGCTCCACGGCGTGGAGTCTAGACTACGGCCCATGGACGTCCCCCCGAAGCCGCCCCAGACCGACGCTGCGGGTACCAGCGTGAGTCCGAGTCCGAATCCGAGTCCGATGGGGGGCGAGATGTTGCCCGTCCCCACCCGGCAGCCGCCCGCCAAGGCGCGCCGCACGCCCTTCTGGAAGCGTATCCGCGTGCGCAGCAGCGTGCGCCGAGCACAGGTCCTGGCCGAGTCCGCCTCCAACGAGGCGATCCTGTCGCGGCTCGAGACGGTGGAGGGCCAGCTCTCCGCCCTGGAGGACGCGCTGGCCCTGCGCTTCGACCAGATGGATCAGCGCTTCAACCGCATGTGGGAGATCGAGGACCAGCTCGATCAGGTGCTGCGCCTGCGCGAGAAGGTGGAGTCGCTGCTGGCGGCCGCTCAGGACGCCCGCGACAGCGCCGACGCCATGCGCCGCACGCTCCGCTTGCTGGCGGTCCTCACCGTGGTGGCGGCCGTGTTGGTGGTCCTCAGCGTCTCCGCCCTGCTCCCCTGATCTCGGACGGTTCGGAGCCCACTCTCCCGGTGGTCCCCGAGGGGGTTCGGCTGGGAACCCGTTGACAGATCTCCCCTAAAGCCATATACCAGTACATCCGCATAAACAGATATATCTATTCTTGCCGAGGATCGGAGACACCGATGACCGCTCGCGAACGTCCTTCCTTCAAGGTCGCCGACCTGGACGAGGCCGACTGGGGCCGCCGGGAGATTCGCCTGGCCGAGCACGAGATGCCGGGGCTGATGGCGCTGCGCGAGCGCCACCGGGAAGCGCGGCCCCTGGATGGCGTGCGCATCATGGGCAGCCTGCACATGACCGTGCAGACCGCGGTCCTGATCGAGACCCTGAATGAGCTCGGCGCCGACGTGCGCTGGGTGTCGTGCAACATCTTCTCCACCCAGGACCACGCCGCCGCGGCGGTGGCCGTGGGCCCGAACGGCACCCGCGAAGATCCTCAGGGCACGCCGGTCTTCGCCTGGAAGGGCGAGAGCCTGGAGGAGTACTGGTGGTGCACGCGCGAGGCGCTCGAGTGGCCCGACGGCGTGGGCCCGCACCAGATCGTCGACGACGGCGGCGACGCCACGATGGTCGTGCACAAGGGTCTCGAGTTCGAGACGGCCGAGAAGGTGCCCGACTTCAATGCCGAGACCGACGCCGAGGAGTATGGCGTGATCCTCGACCTGCTGAGGAAGGAGCAGGAGGCCGACCCGACGCTCTGGCATCGGGTCGCCGCGGAGATCGGCGGCGTCTCCGAGGAGACGACCACCGGCGTGCTCCGGCTCTACCAGATGGCCAAGGCGGGCGAGCTCCTGTTCCCGGCCATCAACGTCAATGACTCCGTCACCAAGAGCAAGTTCGACAACATCTACGGCTGCCGGCACTCGCTGCCCGACGGCCTGATGCGTGCCACCGACGTCATGCTGGGCGGCAAGGTGGCCGTGGTGTGCGGCTTCGGCGAGGTCGGCAAGGGCTGCGCCCAGTCGCTCCGCGGCCAGGGCTGCCGGGTGATCGTGACCGAGATCGACCCCATCTGTGCACTCCAGGCCGCGATGGAGGGCTACCAGGTCGAAAGGCTCGAGGACGTAGTGGGGACGGCCGACATCTTCGTCACCACCACGGGCAACTTCGACATCATCACTGCCGACTCCATGAGCCGCATGAAGGACAAGGCCATCGTCGGCAACATCGGCCACTTCGACAACGAGATCGACATGGCCGGGCTGAAGAAGATCCCCGGCATCAAGCGGGTCAACATCAAGCCCCAGTACGACGAGTGGGTCTTCCCGGATGGCCACAGCGTGCTGATCCTGGCCGAGGGGCGGCTCCTCAACCTGGGCTGCGCCACCGGTCACCCGAGCTTCGTCATGTCCGCGTCGTTCACCAACCAGGTTCTGGCGCAGCTCGAGCTGCACCAGAACAACGACGCCTACGAGAAGCAGGTCTACATGCTCCCCAAGAAGCTCGACGAAGAGGTGGCGCGTCTCCACCTGGACAAGCTGGGCGTGCGGCTGACCGAGCTCACCCCCGTGCAGGCGGAGTACCTCGGCGTGCCTCTCGAAGGCCCATACAAGCCAGACCACTACCGCTACTAGCCGCAAGCCGGCCTTCGGCCGGCCGGCTTGCGGCTGTGGTACTCGTCCGGTGAGCCGTCACCTGGCGAGGACCTGTCATGCTCGAATTCCTGACGCCCGAGAACACGACCGCGCTGCTCACACTGACCGCGCTCGAGATCGTGTTGGGGATCGACAACATCGTCTTCATCTCGATCCTGTGCGCGAGGCTCCCGGAGCACCAGCAGGCCCGGGGCCGGCGCGTGGGCCTCGTATTGGCCATGGTCATGCGCATCGGCCTGCTCCTTGGGATCTCGTGGGTCATGAGCCTGACCGTCCCACTCTTCTCGGTCCTTGGCCACTCCTTCTCTGGCCGCGGCCTGATCCTGCTCGTCGGCGGTCTCTTCCTGCTGGGCAAGGCCACCTTCGAGATCCACGACAAGCTCGAAGGCGTCGAGTCCCGCGAAGCGGGCCGGGGCGGGCGCGCCAGCTTCGCCTCCGTGCTCATTCAGGTGGCCCTCCTGGACATCGTCTTCTCCCTCGACTCCGTCATCACCGCCGTCGGCATGGCGCGCGAGCTCTGGGTCATGGTGGCCGCCATCGTGATCGCCGTCGGCGTCATGATGATCTTCGCCGACGCCATCAGCTC
>JAPUKG010000370.1 GCA_027295775.1 Pseudomonadota bacterium | reverse complement strand
TCGGCGCCGACGTCCAGGTCCTTCCCGTCTGGGTGGAGCTGCGCGTGGACGGCGACCGCTACTGCGCCGCCTTCGGCGGCGACGCGGTGCGGAAGGACAATCGCCCGGGGCTCACCAAGCTGCGCAAGGCGCCGGCGCCGGCGGAGTGCCTCGACCGGGACCTCAGCGTTGCGAGTCTCAACGTCCTGCACGGCGCCCTCGGCTGCGCGGAAGGGACCCAGTGCCGCCTGGTCGATCGCCTCGATCTGCTCATCGACTGGATCGCCGACTCGGGCTGCGCCGACGTGATGACCTTCCAGGAGGTGTTCATCCTCGATGCGCCCGGCTTCGTCAACGCGCGGACGATCATCGAGGACGGTGTCGCCGAGGTCTGTCCGTGGGCGTACGAATCCGTCGCCATCCCGATCTCGGTCTTCGACGACCAGCTGATCCTGTCGCGGGATCGGATCCTGGAGAGCAGTGCGATCTCGATCCCGACCGCGTTCCGCAGCGTCACCTGGGCGCGCGTCGATCACCCGATCGGACCCGTGGATGTCTTCTCCACGCACCTGGCCTCGGGCGCCGACAACGGGGGCGAGCCATGCAATGTGGCGGGCTGTCCTCAGGCGTGCCGCGACGAGGGCCTCACCATTCGCGAGTGTCAGGCGAGACTGATGGCCGAGTTCATTGTGGAGAAGCACGACGTGGACGCGCCCGCGGTCGCCACCGGCGACTTCAACGACGAGCCCGGCACCATCACCTATCTCGAGTTCACGGACCGGGGCTGGCTGGACGTGTATCTCGAAGCCGGCAATCCCGAGTGCGACCCGGACACGGGGGTGGGATGCACCAGCGGTCGCGAGGACGAGAACCTGACCGATCTCGAGTCCCCCGCCGCCGGGGTGAACCGGCGCATCGACTACATCTTCCTGATTCCGCCGGGCGAGGGGTCGGTCTGCGCGGCCGAGATCGACGGGGCGGGCGACGCGGACGGCGACGGCCAATTCACCCGGCATTTCACCGACGAGCCCAACCCGTTTGACGCCACGTGCGGCCCGGCGCCGGACCGCCCGTGCTGGCCCTCGGATCACGAGGGCGTCGAGCTCGATCTCAACTGCGCCGCGGCCGGCGGCGGCGACTGAGCGCGATTAGCGCCGGCTGTGGCTCCAGACCGGCGCGGCGGAGACCGCGGCGGGCGGGTTGCAGCTCCACTCCATCTTGGCGCCGCCATTCACGCGGCTCCCCACCTGGCTCCAGCGGGTCACCGATCCGCTGACGCCCAGGCCGACGACGGTCTCGCAGAACTGGCGCTCCAGCGCGACGACCCGGGACTTGCTCCCGAGGCCGACGACCAGGTTCGTTGTCAGGCGCCACGAGTCGCCGCCGCTGGCTCGCTCGATCTTGCAGCCGACTGCGCTCGACTGGTCGAGGGCGGCGCAGGTCTCGTCCAGGGACCCGGCACCGGCGCTCCCGGCGCCGAACAGGAGGGCAGAGGCGGCCAGGGCCGCCATCGCGATGCGCATGATTCTCTCCTCACAGGGCACGAGCCCTGCTGCTGAGTGCCTGTTCGGCCAGTGAGGAGGCTCGCACCGTGACGCGGCCCACCTTCAATCCAGAAGGGCGGGGTAGATGATCGATTTCAGCTGTCCGCGGAAGTTGAAGGTCCGGGAGGGCATGAGCTGCGTCAGGAAGATCACGATCAGGTCCTCGGCCGGATCGATCCAGAAGGCCGTACTCGCGGCGCCGCCCCAGGCGTACTCGCCCTCGCTGCCGATCACCTGCGCCTTCGCGGTGTCGAGGGTGACCGAGAAGCCCAGCCCGAAGCCGACGCCTTCGTAGGTCGTCTCGCTGAACGCGCCGGTGGCCATCTGCATGAGATCGCGGCCCTCGGGCAGGTGATTCCGCGACATCAGCTCGATGGTCTTGCGGCCCAGGATGCGCGCCCCATCCAGCTCCCCGCCGTTCAGCAACATGCGGCAGAAGCGCAGGTAGTCGGCAGCGGTGGAGACGAGCCCGCTGCCTCCGGACAGAAGAGGGGGTTTCTCCAGGTAGGGACTCTTCGCGGGGTCGTCCTGGAGGCGGAGCTCCTTGTTCGGTCCGCGCTCGTAGCAGGCGGCGAAGCGGTCGACCTTGTCGGCGGGAACGTGGAAGGCGGTATCGACCATTTCCAGCGGCTCGAACAGGTGCCGGCGCAGGTACTCGTCGAACGACTCGCCCGACAAGACCTCGACCAGGTGGCCGAGGATGTCCGTCGAGACCGAGTAGTTCCACGCCGTGCCGGGCGAGAACTCGAGGGGCACGCCGGCAAGGGTCTCGACCATGTCCGCGAGCGTTCCCTCGGAGCGACCCTCGTTGCCCCCGATCTTGAGCCGCCGGTACGCGCGGTCCACGTTGGTGCGCTGCATGAACCCGTACGTGAGTCCGGACATGTGGGTCAGGAGGTCGCGGATCGTCATCGGACGCTCGCACGGCGTGGTCAGGAAGGCCGGGTAGTTGCCCATCTGGTAGACGCGCAGGTCGCGCCAGGACGGGATGTACTTGTGGACCGCGTCGTCGAGCTGGAAGTGGCCGTGCTCGTACAGGCTCATGAGCGCCACCGAGGTGACGGGTTTGCTCATGGAGTAGATGCGGAAGATCGTGTCCTCCGCCATCGGCACGCCGCGCTCGCGGTCCATCAATCCCATGGGCGAGAGCCAGGCGATCTCGCCGCGGCGGAAGACGAGCGTCAGGGCGCCGGGGATCTTGCCGGAGTCGAGGTACCGGTTCTTCAGGTGCGCGTCGATCCGCGCCAGTCGTTCACTGGAGACTCCCACCTGTTCAGGGCGCGCGGCTCGCGCTGTCATGTCGCTCCTCCCGAATCCGCCAGACCGGAGGGTACCACCGGCGGTGTACCGGCAGTGGCTAGGAGCGACGCCCCCGGCGCGCCAGGACGCGGTCCAGCTGGCGGGTGCGTTGTTCGAGGAGCTCGGCCAGGCGCTTGCGGTCTCGCTCGAGGTACTCCGCCGCCGCCACACGCTGGGTGATGTCCTGGAGGGTGCCGAAGAGACGCACGGGCTCGCCGTTCGCGTCGCGTTCCACGAGGAGGGCGGCCAAGTAGACACGCTCCCGCCCTTCGACGATCACCCGGTATTCGGCCGCGTGAGCGCCCGGCTCGACGAGCGCGCGCTCGAGCTGGTTGCGAAGGTGCTGGCGGTCCTCGGGATGGACCTGCTCGAAGAAGAGGTCGTAGGTGGGCTGCTCGCTCAGATCGATCCCGAAGAGCTCGTAGGTCTCGGGCGACCACCACATCCGGTCCCGTGTCAGATCCCAATCCCAGCTTCCCACCTTGGCGACGCGATGCGCCTGGAGCAGTCGCTCCTGCAAGAGCCGCAGCTCGCGTTCGATCTGCTTGCGATCACTGACGTCCTGAATGGAGGTCACGATGCCCTCCACGCTCCCGTCGTCCGCAAAGACCGGGTGATCGTTCACCAGCCAGGTGTGTTCGACCTCGGGCGCGGAGGGGAGAAGGGCGGTGATCTCACCGTTCAGGATCGGCTCCCCCGTCTCCAGGACCAAGCGGTAGCGGGCGATCATCTGGTTGGCGATCTCCGGGAGGACTTCTGCGACCGTGGCGCCGATGTGCTCGGCGGCCGGCCGGCCGTTGATGGCGGCCAGCCAGTCGTTCACGTAGAGGAAGCGGAGGTCTCGGTCGACCATGCAGAGCCCGACCGGCGCGGCCTCCAGGACTGCGGAGAGCGCGCTCAGCCGCTGCCGAAGCGACTCGACCTCGGCGAGCAGCGGCTCGCGCGATCGGCCCTCGTCCTGCATTGCCACGAGATTCAGCCTATCACACGGAGAGCCGCTAGATTGGGCGGCCATGCCGCGACTCCTCGTCTTCCAGCACGTCGCCTACGAGATCCTCGGCACCTTGAATCCGCTCCTCAAGAGCTACGGATTCCGGATCAAGTACGTGAATTTCGGCCGCGATCCCGAGGCACAGCCCGCGCTCGATGGCTACGACGGCCTGGTCGTCCTGGGCGGTCCGATGAGCGTGGACGAGACCGCCGCGCGTCCACACCTGAAGACCGAGCTCGAGAAGATCGAGGAGGCCATGCAGCGCGACATGCCCATCCTCGGCGTGTGCCTCGGCGCGCAGCTGGTGGCCAAGGTGCTCGGCGCCCGGGTCGCGCCCGGACCCGAGAAGGAGATCGGCTGGTACGACGTCTCTCCGACCCGGGACGGCCGGGGCGATCCGCTCTTCCGCCACTTTGGCGAATGCGAGAAGATCTTCCAGTGGCACGCCGACACCTTCGACCTGGCCTCCGGCGCCGTGCACCTGGCCGAGGGCTCGACCTGCGCCAACCAGGCGTTCCGCTACGGCGACAACGTGTACGGCATACAGTTCCACATGGAGGTCGACGAGCCGATGATCGGCCGCTGGCTCGACAATCCGGACCTGCAGGCGGAGATCGCCGGCCTGGACGGGCAGGTCGATCTCGAGAGCATCCGTCGCGACACCCGGCGCCACATCGGCCGTCTGCGCCGGCTCAGCGACGCCGCGTTCGGCGACTTTGCCAGGCTCTTTGGTCCGCTGCGCCGCCGCGGGCCGCATCCTCACCAATAGAAATCAGCCGAAGACGGAACCCACGAGGAAACCATGCGCTTCACCTTCGCCGAGTCCATGTGCGACGCGAGTCACTACATCCCCCTGGCCATCGAGGCGGAGAAGGCCGGCTACACCACCTTCACCGTTCCGGACTCCATCTGCTACCCGGAAGTCTCCGACAGCAAGTATCCCTATACCCCGGACGGGAGCCGGGAGTTCCTCGACGGCAAGCCCTTCCTCGAGCCCTTCACGCTCATTCCCGCGTTGGCGGCGGTGACCGAGCGCCTCCGCTTTACGACCTTTGTCGTGAAGCTCCCCATTCGACAGCCGGTGCTGGTTGCGAAGCAGGCGGCGTCACTGGCGGTGCTCTCGGGCAACCGCTTCGGCTTCGGCGTGGGCCTGAGCCCGTGGCCCGAGGACTTCCAGGTGACCGGTGCGCCCTGGAAGGGCCGCGGCCGGCGCATGGACGAGATGATCGAGATCATCCGCGGGCTGGCCACCGGCGACTACTTCGAGTTCCACGGCGATCACTTCGACATCCCGAGCATCAAGATCTGCCCCGTGCCCAGCGAGCCCATCCCGATCCTGATCGGCGGGCACGCCGACGCGGCGCTGCGGCGGGCCGCCCGGATCGGCGACGGCTGGATGCACGCCGGCGGCGCGGCGGAGGATCTGGCGGGCATGCTGAAGCGCCTGAACGAGCTCCGCCGCGAGTACGGCACCGATGGAAAGCCCTTCGAGGTGCACGTGATCTCCATGGACGCCTTCACGCTCGACGGTGTCAAGCGGCTCGAGGACCTGGGCGTCACCGATGCCATTGTCGGCTTCCGCAACGCCTACGAGCCCGACACCATGACCGTCCCGCAGAAGATCGACGCCTTGAAGGGCTTCGCCGACGCGGTGGTGTCGAAGGCTTCCTCCGGGTAAAAGCGGTATCGTGCCAGCACGGTAAAGAGGAGGGACCATGCGACGAATCGTCGTGCTCGTGATCGGTGGCTTCATCCTGGCCTGTGGGTCGAGTGAGACCCGGACCGCACCGGCGGCCGACCCGTCCGCGGGCGACGTCTCCGCCCCCGTGTCCAGCATCCAGCAGCTCAGCGCGGACGCGAAGTCGTGCCTCGACCTGGTGAAGGCCGAGCGCTACGTCGACGCGATCGACCCGTGCGAGCGGGCCGTCGTCGAGGGCGCCAACGTCGAGGTGGAGGCCGCGCTGGCCGAATCCAAGGAGGCCGTCATGGCGGCCGGGGTCGCCACCGCCAGCGCCGCCGCCGCGGCTGCGCTCGAGGGCGAGTCTGTCGGCGACGCCGCCAAGGCGGCGGGCGGCAACGTGCTCAAGCAGCTCGGCGTCGACTGAGGGCCGCCGACGCCGACAGGCGCACTTCTAGCCCAGCAGTCGCTCCAGCTCTCGCTCGAGCCGCCGGCGCGCGCCCGCCGCGGGCGCCGTGCCACCGGCGCCGCGCAGCACCACCGAGTGGAAGGCGCACTCTCCTTCGGTCTCGAGGAGGAGCTCCTCGGGGTGGAGTCCTGCGCCGCCGGCGCGCTCGAGGACGGTGGCCAGGAGTCCGATGGCGTCCCACGCATGGACCTCGAGCCGGAGGGAGCCGCCCAGGGCCGCGGACTCGGCCAGGTCGAAGTCGAGCAGGCGCGGCGTCGACGGGATCGGCGAGTCCCACGGCTCGGTGGCGAGGGCCAGGAAGTTCGGCAGGGGGCCCGCGGCGTAGCCCGGGTCCAGCAGCAGGAGCGAGATCCAGAGATCGCCCTGGAAGCGGCGCGCGTAGCCCTCGACCAGGCTGATGCCGCGCGCGGCGAGGGCGCGGGTCAGGCGCACGGTCCAGTCCCCGGGAAGCTCCCCGGACAGGGCGAGCTGGGTGAGGCCGCCGGGATGTGGAGTCGCTTCGCAGCGCGGGTGCGCCAGCCGCTCCAGGGGGAGCGGGCCGAGATCCCCGGTCGGGAGCAGGACGGCTTCCAGGGCCATGCCGACTCCAGAAGCAAATGTCGTGCCCGGTCCGCGATTGGGCTCTCGCGGGCCACTTCGTGCGCCCACCCGCGCACGGAGGCGGATCCGCTGCACGAAATCGCAGCAGAGACTGCATGCCGCGCGGGCACGGCAGCTTGACCCCCCGGCGGGGCGCGTGTGACGATCCCCGGGTCACCCGTCGCCTGGAGGAGCCCCCATGGACCCGATAGCCCGCTTCGGCGAGTACGCCACCGCCTTCGAGGATGTCTACAAGAGCGACGACTGGTCGCTGCTCGATCCCTACTTCACCGATGACGCCGTGTACGAGATCGAGGCGGACCCGCCCTTCGGCGCGCGCCACGAGGGACGGGCCGTCATCTACAAGGCCCTGAAGGAGTCCCTCGACAACAACGACCGCCGCTTCGCATCCCGGAATCTGGAGCTCCTGGAGGGACCCAAGAATGTGGACGGCGCGGTGTGGATCCGCTGGCGGGCGACCTACACCCTCGAAGGAGCGCCCGACTTCGTCATGAACGGAGAGGAGACGGCCCACTTCGAGGGCGATCGCATCTCCCGGCTCGTGGACGTCTTCACCGAGGAGACGCAGAAGAACGCGCTCGCGTATCTCCGTGCGCACGGGGACAAGCTGCCGCCGCCGCGCGCGTAGCTAAGCGATGCGCTCGGCGACGTCCTGGCAGGCGCCGAGCAGCGACTGCCCGAATGCGGGCCACGCGCAGGCGGTGTGCCCGTCCTCGTGGCAGTGAATGGTCGCGCCCGGGATCTGGTGCGCCATCCAGTACTGGGTCTCGGCGCCGAGCGCAGCGTCCTCGGTGGTGACCAGCACCGCGGTGGGCACGTCGATCTCGCGCAGCCACGGCCGGGCGTCGTGGCGCGCGACCTCGGCGCCGGCCTCGAGCAGCATGCGCCAGTCGTGCCGCCCCATCTCGGCGGCGAGCCAGGTGCGCAGCGAGCGAGGGCGCCGAACCTCGGTGCTCGGCCGCGGGAGCACCTGGCGAAGCCAGGCCAGCGGAGGCTGCACCGAGCGGTCGACCGCGCGCGCCGCCTCGGACGCCGCCACCATGGCGCTCCCGAAGACCAGCCGGTCGAGGGTGCGCGCCACCGGCGCCGCGCTGGTGGCGCACAGCACGAGACCCACGACGCGCTCCCTGTGGCGTCGCCACAGGAGCTGGGCCACCAGCCCGCCCATCGAGTAGCCCACGACGATCACCGGACCCGTGTCGAGCTGCTCGAGGAGAGCCGCCATGTCGTCGGCGCAGTCGCGGAGCCGGAAGCGCCGCGGGCTGCGGATGCCGCGGCCGTGGCCCCGGAGGTCTGGCGCGATCACGCGGAAGTGCCGCCCCAGCGGCTCGAAGGCCTGCGCCCAGTTCATGCCGCCGCTCGCCACCCAACCGTGGAGTAGGAGCAGGGTGGGAGCGCCCTCGGGACCCGACACCTCCCGGTAGAAGGTCGTGCCGCGCGATCCCAGCTCGACGCGCCGACCGAAGGGCGGCGGTCGGTGCAGACTGACCGGAGACGCGTTCGCGGGGAGGGCCAGCTCCGCTGCCCGTGCACTCACGTGGAGACCTCCCGGGGGCGGGCCGATTATGCCACGACTTTCCCGGGGACACACAGCAGTCGCTTCATCTGGGTCAGGAGCTCCTGCTGGATCGGCGCCGGGTCCACCTCCGCCGACTGCTTGCGGGACCCGCGCCGAGCCCGATCCAGGAGACCCGCGAGCTGCACCTGGAGCACCGCCAGCGCGGTGGCGGCCATCAGCTCGGGGTCGCCCGGGTAGAACAGGCCGGCCTCCATGCCGGCGCGGATCATGTTGGCCAGCAGCGCGAGCCCCGCCCGCCAGCTGGTCTCGTTGCCGTGGGCCGGCCCCAGACCCCAGGAGCGGCCCTCGCGCAGCAGGATCTGGAAGTAGGGCTCGTGGCTGAACAGGAACTCGGTGTAGCCGGCCACGGCGTACTCGAGCTCGCTCAGGGGGGAGCCGCTCGACGGCCGCCGCTCCACCATGAAGGCGAAGAACTCGGCGTTGCGCACGTCGTGGATCTCCCGGTAAAGGTCGTTCTTGCCGGGAAACGCCGCGTAGAGCGTCTTGAGCGAGATTCCGGCGTCGGCCGCGATGGCCTGCATGGTGGCCTCTTCGAAGCCGCACGCGGCGAAGACCCGCTCGGCGGACTCGAACACCAGCTCCCGGTACATCCGTGCCCGGGCGGCCTCCAGCTTCGACTTCACGCGGGTGCGCGCCGCTGCCATCGAGTTGGGAATCTACATTGACTTTAAAAAAATATCAATTATCTTTTGGAATCCCATCGTTTTCCAGGAGAACCCCCATGCCCCAGCTCCCCGGCTCGGACTCGATCTTCCTCGCCATGGAGACGGACACGATCCACAGCCACATCGGCGGTGTTCTGATCCTGGACGCCTCGGACAGCGAGGGCTTCGGCGTCGAGCGCGTGATGGACGTGCTCCGCGAGCGGCTGCCGCTGGCGCCCCGGTTCACCTGGAAGCTCAAGGAGGTCCCTTTCGGCCTGGACCGCCCGTACTGGGTCCCCGATCCGGACTTCGACGTGGCCCGGCACGTGCGCCGGGTGGCGCTGCCCTCGCCCGGGGGAATGCCCGAGCTCGCCGAGCTGGTGGGCCACCTCCACGGTCAGAAGCTCGACCGCAGCCGACCGCTCTGGGAGGTCTGGTTCATCGAGGGCCTCGAGGACGGCCGCAGCGCGCTGCTGATGAAGACCCACCACTGTCTGATGGACGGCGTGGCCGGCGCCGACCTGAGCCGCCTGATCTGCGACGTCGAGCCCGATCCCGAGCAGCCGGCGCGCGTCGCGCTGCAGGAGGAAGGCGCGGACGAGGGCGTCCCCGCGGATCTCGAGATCGCGCTCCGCGGCATCGCGCGCTGCATGACCGCGCCGTCGCGCCTGGCGCGCTACGCGGGCCAGGCGCTCCTGCGCGGGGGGACCCTGCTGGGCTTCCTGGCCAGGGGGGAGAAGCCGCAGCTCGCTCTCCCGGCGCCGCGGGTGAGCTTCAACGGCTCGATTGGCCCCCGCCGCGCCGTCGCCTGGTCGTCGGTCCCGCTGGCCGACGTCAAGGCTGTGAAGAACGAGCTCGCGCGCGGCGCGTTCAAGCCGACGGTGAACGACGTCGTGCTCGAGCTGTGTGGCTCGGCGCTGCGCCGCTATCTGGAGATGCGCGGCGAGCGCCCCGACGGCTCGCTCGCCGCGAGCTGCCCGGTGTCGACGCGCGAGGCGGGCGAGAAGTCCGGCGGGAACGGGACGCAGGCGAACAACCAGCTCGCCAACATGGTGCTGTCGCTGGCGACGGATCTCGACGATCCGGTCGAGCGGCTGGAGCAGATCCACCGCAACGCCAGCCGCTCGAAGGCACTGACCCGGGCCCTGCTCTCGACACCCATCGCTGCCATGGGCGACACGCTCCCCCCGGCCGTTCTGGGCGGCGTGTGGCAGGCGCTGATGGCGCTCCCCGCCGAGTCGGCTCCGCTGCCCGCCAATCTGGTGGTCTCGAACGTGCAGGGCCCGCCGATCCCCCTCTACCACGCCGGGGCGCGCGTCGAGGCCATGTACCCGATCTCGATCCTCGCCACGGGCCAGGGTCTCAACATCACGCTGGTGAGCTACTCCGGGTGCGTCTACTTCGGGGTCACCGTCGATCCCGACCTGGTGCCCGACCCGTGGCTGCTGGCCCGCGCGCTTCCCGAGGCCCTCGAGGAGCTGCGAAAGGTCGTGGATCAGCGGGGTGCCCGCGCGGACTTCGACGGAGCATGACGACGGTGCGCCGCGGGGAGTAAGCTCGCTCCATGCCCGATTCCCCCTGCCCGCCGCTGCCCGCGGGCCTCGTTGTCTTCGTCAAGCGCGCGTGCCCCACCTGCGAGCTGGTCGCTCCGGTGCTGGTCGATCTGGTCAAGCGGAGCGCGGGTCCGGTCACGGTCTACACCCAGGACGACCCCGACTTCCCGACGGACATCGACGCGCGGGACGACACGTCCCTCGAGCAGTCGTGGCACCACCAGATCGAGGCCGTGCCCACGCTCCTGCGCGTCGGTGACGATGGGGCGGAGCAGGACCGCCTGCTCGGCTGGCACCGCGCCGAGTGGGAGGCCTTCACCGGTGTGACCGACCTCGGCCCCGGGCTGCCCGAGTTCCGGCCGGGCTGCGGCTCGCGCAGCGTCGATCCAGACCTCGCGCCCGAGCTCGACGTCCGCTTCGGCGCATCGCGTCTGCGCGCGCGCCGGGTCGAGCTCGCCTCCCTGGAAGACGAGATGGAGGCGGCCTTCGAGCGCGGCTGGACCGACGGGCTCCCGGTGGTGCCGCCCACCGAGAAGCGCGTGCTCGCCATGCTCGGGGGGTCCACTCGCGCCGCCGATGAGGTCGTGGCGGTGGTGCCGCCGGATCTGGTCGAGTGCTCCGTCGAGAAGGTGGCCATCAACGCCGTCATGGCCGGCTGCCGTCCGGACTTCCTGCCAGTGGTGCTGGCCGCCGTCGAGGCCGCGTGCACCGACGAGTTCAACATGCACGGACTGCTGGCGACGACCATGCCGGCCAGCCCCGTCCTGGTCGTCAATGGACCGATCCGCCGCGCCCTCGGCATGAACGCGGGCAAGAACGTCTTTGGCCAGGGCAACCGGGCCAACTCCACGATCGGG